>VGYV01000030.1 GCA_016872855.1 Planctomycetota bacterium | reverse complement strand
AAGGCCAGGCTCGGCCCCAAGATCCTCTCCTTCGCCCGCTGCATGGTGCCCGACGTCAAGCGCGCCCTCGATTCGGGGGTGGACGGCATCATCGTGGAGATTCCGTGCAGCGAGCACATGCTCAAGTGGGCCTACCGCTGGCCGGTCGAGCGGGCGCTCGACCTGGCCATCAAGGCCACCCGCTTCGCCCACGAGAACGGCCTCTACACCGTCTTCTTCCCCATTGACGCCAGCCGCGCGGAGATGGACTGGTTTCTCCAGACCATCGTGCGCGTGGCGACCGAGGGGCACATGGACGCGCTCGCCCTCGTGGACACCTTCGGGGGCGTGAGCCCGAGCGCGATGGGCTACCTGGTGCGGAAGGTGAAGGAGCGGATAGCCGTGCCCATCGAGACGCATTTCCACGACGACTTCGGGTGCGGCACGGCGAACACCCTCCTGGCCCTGGCCGCGGGCTGCGAGGTGGCCCACGTGACGGTGAACGGCATCGGCGAGCGGTGCGGCAACGCCTCGCTCCAGGAGGTCGCCCTCGCCCTCAAGACGATGTACGACGTGAAGACGAACATCCGGTTCGAGAAGCTCTACGGCCTGTCGAAACTGGTCCAGAAGCTCTGCGGCTACGCGCTGCCGACCAACACGCCTATCGTGGGCGACCGCGTGTTCGGAATCGAGTCGGGCATCATCGTGAGCTGGCTGCGCAACTGCGGCCTCGAGCGCGCCCTCGAGCTATTCCCCTACCACTGGACGCTCATGGGCCAGCCGGCGCCGAAGGTCCTCATCGGCAAGAAGAGCGGGCTCGACACCATTCGCCACTACATGGAGGCCATCGGCCGGGCGGGGGAGGCGGACGACGATCAGCTCACGGCGAGCCTCACGCGGGTCAAGGAGGCTGCCCTGCGCAAGAAAGGGCTCCTTGCGCTCAAGGAGTTCGAGGGAATCGTCGCGAAGGTCCTTGGCCGCAGGAAGCGCTGAGCATGGAAGAGCAACCCGACAACAAGACAGAGGGCGCGGCCCCCGAGGCGCTGAAGCTCGATTTCCTGCACCGTCGGGAGCCCGAGGAGGAGGGGGCCAAGCGCTCG
Source organism: Planctomycetota bacterium (assembly GCA_016872855.1). GTDB lineage: Bacteria > Planctomycetota > PUPC01 > DSUN01 > DSUN01 > DSUN01. The sequence continues at coordinate 23,857 of VGYV01000030.1, read as the reverse complement.
CGCAAGGCATTGCTCTGGGGCGGCCTGATCCTGGCGCTGCTCCTGATGTTCGCCGGCACAGCGGTGACCACGATGGCGCCGAAGCCGTGGAAGCCCGTCGGCCTCTACCTCTTCATGGCCGCCGCACTCCTCTACATCATCTGCCGCTGCATGACCCTCGGCGTCCTGAACACTGTGCCGAAGGTCTTCTCGATGCTCCTGCTGCTGGCCGGGTGCCTCATCCTGTCGAAGTGGCCCGCGCCCTCTCCGATGGGCATCTTGGGCATTGCCTGCCTTGCGGGCGCGCTCGCGCTCATCCTTGTGGGCGGCCTCGGCTACGTCCGCAAGTCCCGCCGCCGCGGCGACTGAGCGCGCCGGCCGGCTCTCGTAGAGGCGGATGGCAGGGGGGAGTTCAGCGCGCAGCCCCGCGGAGCGTGCTGATGAGTCCCTCGACCTCCTCCAGGGATTGGCGGATGTCACCTTCGGTCAGGGCGGGCACAGGGACGAATGGATAGCGGTTGACAAAGTAGTAGCCGGCGATCCTCTGGCAGGACCCGCGGAACTGTTCCAGCGAGTCATTGTGGCTGACCGCCTCATTCAGGAGGGCCTCGAGGTCATGTGTCCGCACGAGCTGCCAGCCTCGGGACAGAAGGAAGGCTTTCAGGAACTTCTCAAGCGCCTGCTGGAGGTGGAACCCGGCGCCGCGTGGGTCGTGCTCGCGCAGAAGTGTCGCCACCCGGGTCAGGTCGTCTTCGGCGAACTCAAGCCAGTCTTCGGGAATGAGCGACTCTTCACGAGGCATACAGGACCTCACCGCGCTCCACGATCTGGCGCACGAACTGGTCACCAACCGACAGGCGCTCGGAGACTTCCGAAGGTGTCAGCACGAGGACATCCAGGCCGACCATCCGATGTCGATCCGAGAGGATGCGGCGCACAGTGGTCCAGCGATCGATGAAGCGCTCTGGGGTGTTCTTGACGATGAAAAGGTCTATGTCGCTGTCGCCATCGGGTGTGCCCCACGCGTAGGAACCAAAGAGGATGACCCGCTCCGGACCATAGCCGCTGACCAGCTTCGCCACCATGTCCGCCACAAGTCGCCGGATTTCGGGAGGAGCAACCACCGTCGGCCTCCTGTTGTCCTCTCTCCGCTCTCTAGTCTATCCGCATGCTCCGCCCGCGTCAAGGGCCCACCCGGGCTGGAGTCTGGCCCCTGATCTTGGGGATTGCTCCCGCCTGCCCACTCGTGCTCGTCGTCGTCCTCGTCGTCGTCGTCGAACACGATGGCTCTCTGCCTCATGAGGGGTTCGACGACGAGGACGACGACGACGACGACAACGATTGGGAACCCCAAGACCAGGGGTCATACCCCCCGGGCTGGCAGCCGCAGCTCATTGCCTCGCTTGTGGCAGGGCCTCTCGGATTCTCTCGAATGCCCAGGGAGCAAGCTTGGCGGCGGTCCGGGCGAACTCCTCCGCCGCTTCACGCGCGCCGGCGCCGTGGCTAAGCTGGCGGGCCGCCGTGACCATCCCGTCCTCCACCCGCAGGCCGGGGTCCATGCCGACGACGGCCCGCTGGTCGGCGGTCGGGAGTTGGGGCTGGCTCTGGGCGGGACGGTCCTCGCAGTACCACCAGTTGTCCTCGAAGCGGAAGGTCTCCGGCGCGGTGCCTCGGCCGACGTTCGCCATCTCCCTCAAGTCCCGGTGGCGCCAGACGACGATGTTGCGGCGGAAGGTGCCGTTCCGCGAGGGCACGAAGCGCTCGCCCCTGCTCTCCTGGAGGATGCGCAGGACGAAGGCGGTGGGGCGGTAGATGGTGTTGTAGGCGGCTACGCACTCGTCGCTGCCCACGAATGCCACGGGGGCCATCGAGCCGACGAGTGTGTTGCCGATGGCCACGAGCCGCTTCGCCTCGTACCCCGCCGTCGGGGGCCGGAAGAACGGCAGGCCCGTGTTCCCGCCCATGTTGATCGCGCGTTGCCCAGCGTTGTCGAAGCGGCAGCGGTAGACCACCACGTCGCAACTCCCCCCTTTCGCCTGGATGCCGGTCGCCCCACTCGTGTGGCGGAAGGTCGAGTCCAGGATGATCCCGCGGTGGCAGCCGACCATGTCAATGGCCGAGCCGCCGGAGCCCCAGCGCTCGACCGTGCAGTTGCGGACCACGAAGTCGTCTATGCCCGACAGCTTGATCCCGTCGCAGTTCCCACGTGGCCCCACGTCGCGGGAGACGATGTTCTCCAACACCACGTGATGGGACGGGGCCGTGACCACGCCGCTGTCGTCTATGTTCAGGCCATTCGTGGTCGCGCCGGAGAGGACGAGGTCCCGGAGCACGACATGGCTGACGGAGCGCAGATGGATGCACCCCCCTGCCCCGCGGAACACCGGCGGCCGGGCGGGGTCCGCCGCGGCAATCACGATGGGCCGCTCCGCCGTCCCGCGCAGGTTGGCCGCCCCGAAGTAGCCCTTAAACTCCCCCGGCTCGACAAGGATGGCCATGCCAGGCTGCACGTCGCGCAGCGCCTGTCGCAAGGCGTCGGGGCCGGACACCCGGACGGCTCCACCAGCCGCTGCCCCGCCGAGCAGCACGATGAGCGCTGGCCATCGCTTCATGGCGTCCTTTCACGAGAAGGAGCGCTCTGGAGATTCTACGGAAATTCTACGCCATTCGTCGCGTGCATTCAAGGCACGAGGGCCAATTGACATGCCGGCCCGGCATCGGTACAGTGGGAGGTGGCCCGGATAGGACCTGTAGGTCCGAACGTGTTTAGCCAGGAGGCACCCATGCCCCCTCTCCCTCGGGGAGAGGGTTGGGGTGAGGGTGCTTGGCCTGCTGTGCACGACGCGGAAGGCACCCTCACCCGCCCGCCCTTGGCGGGCGACCTCTCCCCAAGGGAGAGGTCGGCGACCCGCGCCGCAAGGCTAAACACGTACGTAGGTCCTATCAAGGTGGCCAAGCAGCCCAGGCTCATGGAACGCCCTATGGCCCCGACCCCGCAGGACAATCCGCTTCGGGCGCCGCCCATCGAGGCGGTCAGCGACCTCGTGCTGGTGGCGGGCCACCTGCGGCGCAAGACGGTCATCGTGGCCGGCGGCGACCGCGAGGATGACCTGCGGCTCGTCGAGTCGGCCCGCGACCACGCCATCGTCGAGCGCTGCATCCTGGTCGGCGACGGGCCGAGCATCCGCCGAGCCGCCGACCAGGTGCGCATCCCCGTAGCCGACGAAGATATCATCGCCACGGCGAGCCAGGAGGAGACGGCTGCCCGCACGGTCGAGCGCGTCCTTTGGGGCGGCGTGGATGTGATTCTCAAGGGGAACATCTCGACGCCCATCCTCAACCGCGCGATGATGCGCATCGTGGTCCGCAACACGATCAGCCTCGTCACGATGTTCGACGCCGCGCCCATCGCTGGGGGGCGGCCGATGCTCCTCACCGACCCCGGCGTCACCACGGTGTGCAGCTTCGGCCGCATGGTGGGCCTCGTGGAGAACGCGGTGGATGTGGCCCGCTCGATCATGGGCATCGAGCGCCCCCGCGTGGCCATCCTGTCTGCCAACGAGAAGGTGATCGACTCGCTCCCCTCGACCAAGATGGCCGATGCCCTCGCGCAGCGGCCGTGGGACAACGCCATCGTCTACGGCCCCCTGTCGTTCGACCTCGCGGTGGACCCCGGCTCGGTGGGCATCAAGGGCCTCGGGACCCACGGCGCGGCCCTCGAGGTCGCCGGCAAGGCCGACGTCCTGGTCTGCCCCTGCATTGACTCCGCCAATGTCCTCTACAAGGTCATCATGCAGATGGTGAACTACGGCCTCGGCACGTTCGCCGGCATCACCGTGGGCGTGCAGGTGCCCTACGTCATCCTGTCGCGGGCCGACAACGTGGAGACGAAGCTCCAATCCCTCGCCCTGTGCAGCATCGCGGCAGAGCGGATGGACATGCGGGAGCACAGGGTCCAGCCCCGCCGCGCCGTCTCGGCCACCCCCACCCGCCCCTACCGCGTCCTCATCGTGAACCCGGGGGCGACCTCGACCAAGGTGGCCCTCTTCGAGGGGGACCGGTGCGCGCGAGAGGCCGAGGTGCCTCACGAGGCCCCGCCTGACGCCGCGCTCGACATCGAGGCCGAGGCCCGGCGCCGCGAGGCCGTGGTCCGCGAGTTCCTCCGGGAGCACGACATCCGCGACCTCGACGCCGTCGTCGCCCGCGGCGGCCTCTTGCCCCGCCCGGCGGGGAAGCTCCCCGGCGGCACCTATGTCGTCGCTGAGGTGCGCGACGGCGCCGTGGTGGTGGACCAGGGCCTCGTGAAGGCCATCGCCGAGCACGCCGAGGGCTATCACGCCTCAAACCTCGGCATCCCGATGGCCGCCGAGCTGGCACGCGAGTTCACAGTCCCAGCCTTCGTCGTGGACCCTGTGGTGGTGGACGAGTTCTGCCCGGAGGCGGAGATTTCGGGCTACGCGCCCATCGCGCGGCGGAGCGTGGCACACGTCCTGAGCGTCCGCTCCGCCGCCGTGCGTATGGCCGAGAAGACGGGGGCGCACGTCGAGCACGCCAACTACGTGGTCGCCCACCTCGGCAGCGGCATCACCGTGGCCGCCGTGCGCGGCGGGCGCATCGTGGACAACAACATCGCCCTCCTGGGCGAAGGCCCGTTCACCCCCCAGCGGGCAGGGACGCTGCCGCTCAAGGACCTCATTGAGCTGTGCTACAGCGGCCGCTTCACGAAGGAGGAGCTCTTCGAGGAGCTGACCCAGCGCGGGGGCCTCCAGAGCTACCTTGGCGAGCACAGGATGCCGGAGATCGAGCGGCGCATCGAGGCTGGGGACAAGCGGGCCCGCCTCGTCGTCGAGGCGATGGCCTACCAGATCGCCAAAGCCGTCGGCGCCATGGCCGTCGCCGTAGGACCGGACTGCGAGGCCGTGATCCTCACCGGCGGCCTCGCCCGCTCCGACCTCATCGTCCGCTCACTCAAGCGCCGCCTCACCCACCTCCTCCCTGTCCTAGTCGTCAAGGACACCCTCGAGATGGAGGAGATGGCGCTGGGCGCTTGCCGCGTCCTGGCGGGTCAGCAGCAGGCGAGGCGCTACCTGCCGCCGGTGTGATTCCCGGTCCGGGGGGCGGGAGCCACGGGACCCGCGCGGGCCAGCCCGAAGGGCGACAGAGGGTAGCCACGGGCGTAAGCCCGTGGAAGAAGGCGTACGCGTTGCCCAGCCCCCGCAGGGGGCGGCAGAGACCGTCATGGCGCCCCGCCTCACGTCTCCTGCCGCCCCCTGCGGGGGCTGAGCGGAGGGCCGACAATGTCCCACGGGCTGACGCCCGTGGCTACCCTCTGTCGCCCTCACGGGCTCAGGCCCGCGCCGCCCACCTGGCACAACCGACTGCGAAGGGGCCTTCTGATATGGGTACAGAGCAAGACAAGAAGCATTGGGTCTTCCGCGTGGGGCTGGCGGACAGGGCCGGGGCGCTCACCAGCATCGCCTCCGCCTTCTCCAACCGCGGCATCTCGATTGACACGGTGGTCGGCCACGGCGCCGCCTACGGCGCGTCCCACGACGGCACCGTCGTCGTCACCTTCTGGTGCACCGAGGCTGAGAAGGACGAAATCGTCCGCGTCGTCCAGCGCCTCTCCAAGGTCACGCACCTTGAGGAGCACCCCTACGACTCGCAGTCGCTGCGCAAGAGCGCCCTGCTCCACACCACGCGGCGGCTCACCCCGCGCGACGTGGCCGGCCGCGAGACCTTTCTGACCTGCGAGCTGACCCGGGAGAACAAGGAGGCAGGCCTCTACACCTACTTCGTCGCCGGCCCGCCCAACGAGTTCGACCCCATCGTCACCCGCTTCGCCGAGGAGGGCATCCTCCAGGATGTCGTCTACTCCGTCGTGGGACTCTGACCCGGGGGGCCTGCGAGCCATCGCCCCAGCGCCCCCCAAGGGCCCTGCGCCCTTGCTGCCGTGGGAGCAACATTGCAGAGTTGAACAACTCTGCAATGTTGCTACCCGGCCACAACCTGGGCTGCGGATCGGCATTTGCCCACTGTTGCTCCTCGCTTTCTGCTCGTGCACCCTGGGGCCGCGCGAGATGCGGCTCTCGGGGCGCGTGGCCTGCCGCGCGACGCTGAAGTCGCTCAGCGACCCCGACCGGGCCGTCAACGCGCTGCTCCAACGCTACAACTTCCCTGCCGAACCCTTCCCCTGGCAGCTCCACTCCCTCGACGCTACCGAGGACTTCAGAGTCTACCACCTCACCTTCCCCTCGCCCCGGCAGTACGACCTGTCCGAGGCGAACATGGTCCACGCGGAGTACTATCTGCCCCGCACGCTCAAGGGCAGGGCCCCCGCCGTGGTGGTGCTGGACATTCTGGACGGCAGCTTCACCGTGGCACGCCTGGTCTGCCGCAACTTCGCCACGGCAGGCATCCCCTGCCTGATGGTGAAGATGCCGTACTACGGCGAACGGCGGCCGCCGGGCACGACGCTCTCCCAGGTCTTCACTGCCCGCCCCGAGCGCATGCTCAAGGCCGTGGAGGGGACTGTGGTAGACGTCCGCCGCGCCGCGTGCTGGCTCCAGGCCCGCCGCGAGGTGGACCCTGCCCGCATCGGCGTGGTGGGCACCAGCCTCGGCGGCATCATCGGTGCACTCGCTGTCGGCGTGGACCCCCGCTTCAACCGCAACGTCCTCATCCTTGCCGGCGGCGACCCCGTGGGCATCCTGTGGCATGCCCCCGAGACCCGCCGCGTCCGCGACCGCATGGTCGAGCTGGGCGTCACCCTCGACGGCCTCCGCAAGGACGCTCGCGGCGTTGACCCCGTGACCTTCGCCCACCGCGCCCGCCGCGAGCACATCCTGATGATCAACGCGGCCAAGGACGAGACGGTCCCCCGCGAGAACACAGTCGCGCTATGGGAGGCATTTGGCAAGCCCGCGATTCAGTGGTATCCTGCCGGCCACTACAGCCTGGCCCTCTTCATCCCCGCGATCCTCCCCTCCGCCGCCCAGTTCGTCCTCTCCGCGCCCGCGGCTCGGTAGTTCCTCATAACTCGCCACGATTCTCGCTCGTTGTAGCCACAAGCGTCCCGCTTGTGGAAACGCCGCGCGCGGCCCCTAGTCGGCAAGCGGGACGCTTGCCGCTACGATCACCGAGGCAATGGCGTGTGCATGATCGAGCGAGAATCGTGGCGAGTTACATAGCCCGCGGCGCCCTCCCTGTTTCAGCGCAGCCCCTGGGTCTTCTTGAGCGCCAGCTTGTGGACCTTGCCCGTGGCGCTGTGGGGGAGCTGGGGGAGGAACTCGAAGGCGGTGGGGACTTTGAAGCGGGGGAGGCGGGTGCGGCAGAAGGCGGCTAAGTCGTCCGCGCTCGCAGTCGCACCCTCGCGGAGGGTGACGAATGCCTTCGGGGCCTCGCCGCGCGTGGGGTCGGGCACGCCGAGCACGGCGGCCTCCAGGACGGCGGGGTGGTCGTGCAGGACGCTCTCGATCTCGTTGGGGGAGATGTTCTCGCCTGCCGAGATGATGAGGTCCTTCTTGCGGCCCGTGATCCAGAGATAGCCGTCGGCGTCAATGCGGGCGATGTCGCCCGTGCGGAGCCAGCCGTCGGGGGTGATGGCGGCGGCGGTCTCCTCCGGGCGGTTGTGGTAGCCGGGCGTCACGCAGTCGCCGCGGACCCATAGCTCGCCCTCCGCGCCCGTGGGGAGCGGCTGGTCAGCGTCGTCCACCACGCGGGCCTGGACCCAGTTGAGCATGGGGCCGACCGAGCCCTGGCGGTTCCTGTTGGGCAGGTTCACGGCGAGGACGGGCGAGGTCTCGGTGAGGCCGTAGCCTTCGAGGAGGGGGGCGCCGAACGTCGCCTCGAAGGCGGCCGCGGTGGGGGCGCCGAGGGCCTCGCCGCCGGCGACGGCGAACTTGAGGGAACTGAGGTCGAGCCCCGGCGGCCTGCCCGCGCGCAGGACCACACGGAACATCGAGCCGACCGCGAAGCAGATGGTCGCCCGATGGCGGGCGACGGCCTCCAGCATCTTGTGCGGCGAGAAGCGGGCCACAAGCGCCGCCGAGCACCCCGCCAGAAGGGGGATGAGCATGGACGTGGTGATGCCGAACGAGTGGAAGAACGGGAGGACGCCGAGGAAGACGTCCTCCTCGGTGATGCCGATGTGCTCCGTGCTGCTCTCGACGTTGCGGGCGAAGTTGCGATGGGTGAGGATGACGCCCTTGGGCAGGCCCGTGGTGCCCGAAGTGTAGAGGATCGTGGCCACATCGTCGCCGCCGCGTCGGGGGAGCCGGGCCTCGGCGGGTGGCTCGGCGGGGTCCTCGACGAAGACCGCCTTCGCGCCGATCATCGGCACGAGGTTGGCGAAGGCCCGCGCGGCCACCACCGTGTCGAACGCCGCGTCGGCGGCCACGAACGCCAGCGTCTTCGCGTCGAACAGGAAGTTCAGCGGCACCGGCACCTTGTCGGCGAGCAGTGTGGCGAAGTAGCCGACGGGGAATGCCGCGCACGTGGGCGCGAGGAGGCCCACGGTCTGGCGCTCAGTGGCTGACCGGATGCGTCCGGCCAATGCCTCCGCGGCGGCCAGGAGGGCGCGATACGTGTGCTCGCCGGCGTCATCGGCCACCGCCACCTTGTCAGGAAGACGCCGGGCCGTTGCCGCGAACTGCGTCGCCAGGTTCATTGCCATTGGTTCTCTCCTCCGTGCTTGCCAGCCGCTGCGGGCGCGACACGGCCAGGAAGGCCATGCCGACCGCCAGCGGCACGAGCAGGCTCGACAGCGCGACGCGATAGCTCCCCGTCCAGTCCGCCATCAGCGCGAACAGCGTGCAGCCGAACACCGAGAGCTTCTGCGTGACGCCGTAGAAGCCGAAGAACTCGCCAACCTTCTCCGGCGGGGCAATGTCGAGCAGGAACTTGCGCCCCGCCACCCAAACGCCGGCCAGCCCTCCGCTGCCGAAGAGCAGAATGGTGGGCACCAGGACCCACGCCCTGTGAGTGACGCTGGCGACGAGGATGCACAGGCCCAGGCTCCCCGCGGCGGCCAGGAGCGCCCGCTTCGCGCCCAGCCAGTCCGTCAGCCAGCCCATGCACAGGCCCAGCGCCAGCGCGCTCACGCTCATTGCCATCAGGATGCCGATGGACGACTCGGCCGTGTACCCCGCGCCCCCCATCAGGTACGGCCGCGTCCACATGATGAGCGTGTTCACCACGTCCGTGCACAGGAAGTTGCCGATGAAGAAGAACAGCACCGGTGGCAGGCCCCACAGGTGCCTCAGCGTGCGACCGATGCCGCGCAACTGCTCTGAAACCACGCGCCGCGTCACTCTGACCGTGGCCTGCGGAGCGAGCACATGCACGAGGAAGAAGACCGGCAGTGCCGCGGCGAAGAAAGCCGCCCCAGCCACGAAGAACGACACCCGCATCGCCCCCGCCGCCCGCACCGCCCAGTAGGCGATGGGCAGGGCCACCACCACCCCGAAGTAGCCCACGCCCACCCCCAGGCCCGAGACCCTGCCCTGGCGCGCGGGCGAGGCCACGACGGGCAAGAGGCAGTCGTAGAAGACGAGCGAGCCCTGGTAGCACAGGTTGGCGAGCCCGAAGCACAGGAGCGCCCCAAGCACCACGAGCGTGGGCGCCGGCATGCCAGCCGCCGCGTCGTAGAGCCGGTCGTTCGCCACCAGGCCAATGGCAGCGGTCGCCAGGCAGCAGGCCAGGGTGACCCACCACAGATAGGTCTTCGCCCGGCCCGTGCGGTCCGCGATGGCACCCGCCACGGGCATCGCCAGGCCGGCGAGGACCATGGACACTGTTTGCGCCACCCCCGTGTAGAGGTCGCAGCCCGACAACTTGGACATGAAGAGGGGGAAGAACGCGGTCACCACGATCGCCGAGTAGATCGTGTTGGCGAAATCGTACATCGCCCAACTGAGGATGGGCAGCGGACGGTCGAGAATTGCCTGCCGCTCGCTCGCCATTCCGTCCCTTCGCTCAGTCAAGGACGATCAGACCATTCCTGAAGTCCAGCGTCAGCCGTTGGCCACGCAGGAAATCCAGCCCGAGCAATCCATCAAGCCTGGCCGCATGAGGCACCGTATGGCACAGGAAGGGGAAGTCCCGACGTTCCTGCCCCAGGGCCTCGATCCTCTCGACGGAGAGCAATGGGACGAAGATCTCGTCTGTTGCGCTGATGATGCGCCGCCTCTCAGCAACAGCAGCGGGGTCGTAGCCGAGCAGCGCCGCAATCTGCCAACTGATGACCGAACTCGCGGCTCCGGTGTCGAGTGCAAGGGGAATCTCCATGCCCCTCGACGGCCCCCACAGCTTGGTAGTAACCAGGACCGCGCCACGCCTTGGGTCGAATCTATACATCACAGCACCACTACCGTGTCTGCCGGGACCGTGCCAACGTAGAAGATGGACGAACGCTTGGGTCGCAACTCGAATGCCTTCCGAAATACTTCGTCGCGGTCCTTGCTGTGGCACAGGAGCTTGCCGCCCTTGATCAGGTTCTCGTCAGTCTCAGGGTCTTCGAGAAGGACCCACTCCGCATCGAAGCGTGTCTCGATCTCCTCGATGGTCATAGTCTCGCCCATCGTGCTTCTCCTGCGCTTTCAGCTTGTCATTCGCTCCACCGGAATTATACCCCGGGGCGAAGCCCATATCAATCGGGTTCACCGCGGCAGCAGCCCGCCGCGGCCGGCGAGGAGCTTGTCGGCGGCGGCGAGGACCATGTCGGGCGTGATGCGGGTCATGCAGCGGTGGTCGGTGGTGCAGACCTTCTTCTGGCACGGGCCGCAATCCACGTCCACCCGCACGACGATCTGCTTCTCCAGGTTCACGTCGGTGTAGCGGGGGCTGGTCGAGCCCATGATCGTGACGACAGGCACGTCGAAGGCGACGGCGTAGTGGCGCGCCCCCGTGTCGTTGGTGACGAGGAGCGCGCAGCGGCGGACGAGGGGCTTGAGGACATCGAGGCCCAGCTCCCCCGCCTCGGGCAGGATGGGCTTGTGCTCCATTGCCTCCGCGATCTTGTCGAGGATGGGCCGTTCGGCTGGCGAGCCGAAGAGGATGATGCGGAAGCCCTTGGCGGCAAGAGCATCGCCCACGGCGACGAAGCGGTCGGCCGGCCAGAGCTTCGAGGAGCCGAAGGCGCCGCCGGGATTCATCCCGATGAGGCGCGCATCGGCAGCTACCTCATGCTTCGCCAGCAAGGCGTCGGCCCGCGCCTGGCACTCTGGGGTGATGAACAGCTCCTCGCGCTGCGAGAGGCCCTGGCAGCCCAGGTGCTCGCAGAGGGTGAGATAGTAGTCCACCATGTTGCGGGGGATGAAGCGCCCCTTGCGGTCGCGCGGCGGAGCGATGGGGGCGGTGAGGAGGAGGCCGCGCCGCCGTCGGGCGTAGCCGATGCGGTGCTTCACACGCCCGAGCCAGGCCTCGAGCGCCGTGCGAAACGAGTTGGGCAGGATGACGGCGAGGTCGAAGCGCCCAGCCCGAAGCGCCCGCACGAGGCCCCAGAAGTTGCCCCAGCCGCGGTCCTCCGTGGCGATGATCTCGTCGAACCAGGGGGCCCCGTTCAGGATGGGCCGCACGTAGGGGCGCAGGGCGATGGTGATCTGGGCGTCGGGGAAGTTCTCGCGGAGCGCGCGGAACGTCGGCGTGGCCATCACCACGTCGCCCACCCAGTTCGGCGCCCGCACGACGATGCGCTTGGCTTCCAACTTCATTGAGGAGCCTTGCCCCCGCCCCAAAGCACCTCCTCGACAAACCGGCAGATGGTGTGGCCGGCGGCGGTGTGGCACTCCTGGACGGTCGGGGTGTCCTCGGAGGGTGCTTTGATGCAGACATCGCAGACCTTGGCCATCTCGCCCCCGCTCGCGCCGGTGAAGCCGACGGTCTTCATCCCGACGATCTTGGCCGCCTGGATGGCGCGGAGGATGTTCTTGGAGGTGCCGCTCGTCGAGTAGGCGAAGAGGACATCTCCGCTGGCGCCAAGCGCGCCCACCTGGCGGGCGAAGATGTCGTCGAAACTGTAATCGTTGCCGATGGCAGTGAGGATCGAGGTGTTTGTCGTGAGTGCGATGGCGGCTAGACCGGGGCGCTCGAGCTTGAAGCGCCCGACCAGTTCGGCCGCGATGTGCTGTGCTTCCGCGGCGCTGCCGCCGTTCCCACACAGGAGCACCTTGCCTCCGCTCTGAAGGCAGTCAAAGACGATCTCGACCGCCTTCGCAATGTCGGCCGCGGCACGCTCTGCGAAGCAGCGCTTCGCCTCCACAGCCTCCAGGATGGCGTGCTGGATCTTGTCGGCAAGCTCTGGGGCACGAGTCTCAAAGAGCCGGGGAAGCACCGCCTCCTGCTGAGGGGTGCCGGCGCACTCCGAACAGAGACGCCGTTCGGTTGGCACTCCACCCGCAAGCTCTGTGACGCGCACGGTAGCCGGATTCTTGCCGCACTTCTCGCAGAGATGGCTACTCATGTTCGGGACCTTCCGTGGGAGTTGAGCACCTTCTCGACGATGCGGCTGGTCGAGTGATAGTTGGACATCGGGGCGCGGGCGATGCGACCGCCGTAGCTCTCGACGATCTCCCAGCCGACCACCTCCTCCTTGCGCTTGTAGTCGCCGCCCTTCACCAGGATGTCGGGCTGTAGAAGCTGGAGGAGCGGCCGCGGCGTGTCCTCGGGGAACACGGTCACGTAGTCCACGTGGTGGACGGCGGAGAGGAGCTCGACCCGCTCGGCCTCGCTGAGGATGGGGCGGCTGGGGCCTTTGAGGCGGCGGATGCTCTCGTCGCTGTTCGTCGCCACGATCAGCACGTCGCCCAGGCTCTTCGAGTGCCGCAGCAGCGAGATGTGATTGGCGTTCAGCAGGTCGAAGCAGCCGTTGGTGAAGACCACGGTCTTGCCCTGCGACTTGAGCTTCTTGACGATGGTGGCGAGTTCGCCCCGGCTGCGTAGCTTCGTCTCAGCGTACGCGGCGACCTCCAACTCCGCCTGGATCTCGTGGCGGGTGAGGGGCACGAAGCCGAACTTGGCGACCTCGATGCCGCCCGCCACGTTCGCGATGGCCACGGCGTCCTCGAAGTCCCCTCCCCCGGCAAGCACGAAGCCGAGCAGGCTCAGCACCACGTCGCCCGCGCCGGTCACGTCGAAGACCTCGTGCGCGCGGGCCTTGACGTGGTAGGGCTTCTCGCCCTTGCGGTAGAGCGACATCCCCTCGCGGTCGCGCGTGATGACGCAGGCGTCGAGGCCCAAGCGCCGCAAGGGAGCGACCGCTATCTTGTCCACCAAGGGCGCCTCGTTGGGCAGGCCGGCCGCCAGCGCAGCCTCGAAGCGGTTGGGGCAGATAGCGGTCGCTCCCTTGTACCGCGTGGGGTCCACCCCGCGCGCGGGGTCCACGATGAGCGGCCTGCCCGCGGCCTTCGCGGCGCGGATCAAGGCGTGCAGGAAGGGCGGCGTGAGGACCCCCTTGTTGTAGTCGGGCACGAGCACGGCATCCGCCCGCTTTAGGGCGGCCCCGACGCGTTTCAGCAGCCGCGCCTGGGCGCTCTCGGGAATGGCGTCGGCCACCTCGCGGTCCACCCGGAAGAGCTGCTGGACGCGCGCAACCATCCGCGTCTTCACCGTCGTCGGGCGGCCGGGCAGGCGGAGGACCGCCTTGGCGTCCACGCCGAACTCGTCGAGGAGCCTCATCAGCGCCGCGCCATCGGCATCGTCGCCGATGACCCCCGCGCACTCGACCTTTGCGTCCAGGGCTGCCAGTGCGGCGGCCACGCGGAATGCGCCGCCGGGGCGGTCCTCTTGTTCAGTGACCTTGAGGACGGGGATAGGCGCCTCAGGCGAAACCCGGTCCACGCTGCCCCACACGTAGCGGTCGAGCATCAGGTCCCCGACCACGAGGATGCGCGGCCGGCCGATGGAGGCGAACCTGGCGGCAAGCTCAGGGTTCACGTGATGTCGCTCCCTTCCTCCGAGTCCTCCGCGCCATCGTCCTGTTCCTGCCCGCCGGCCGCCCCCAGCTCTTCGGGCGGGCGCTTCCGCCAGCGCGAATGCAGCCAGAACCACTGGTCGGGGCGCTGCCGCACGAAGTCCTCGATCCGCTTCGTGAACATCGCCGTGTTGGCCACCACGTCGGCCTTGTAGTCGCCCGTCCGAATCAGCTCGAAGGGCGGGTCGCAATGGAAGCAGTGCCGCAGCTCGTGCCCGATGCGATAGGAGTAGCCGGCCAGGACGGGCACGTCGTGCTTCAGGGCCAGGCTCGCCGGGCTGGGCACGGTTGAGGCGAGCTTGCCGAAGAAGGGGACGAATACGCCGCCCTTCCGCTGATTCTGGTCAATCAGCATAGCCACGCAGCCGCCGGCGCGCAAGTGGTGGACCACCTTGCGGAGCGCCCCCTCGCGCCCCGCGACCCGGAGGCCCCCGCCCTCGCGGAACCGCCGCGCCCGCTCCTCAATCAGGGGGTTTGACTGCGTCCTCGCCACAACCATCGCACCACCAGCCGCGTGGGCGAGAACGCGCCCGGCCAGCTCCCAGTTACCGAAGTGGCCGGTCACGACGATGGCGCCCTTGCCTCTAGCCAATGCGGCCTTCAGGTGCTCGGCACCCTCGATGATCGAGAAGTCCTCGAGCTTCATCCGCTTCAGGATCTTCGGCAGCATCAGGTCTTCAACGAAGTTCGTGCAGACGTTTCGATAGACCCGCCGCACGAGCTGGCGGGCCTCCTCCCGGCTCAGCCCGAGCGCCCAGGCGGCGTTCGCCTCGGCCACGCGGCGATGCCCGCGGTCGGCCAGCCGCGTGAGGCGGCCGAGGAAGCGGCCGAGCCGCAGGTGCGCCCCGATGGGCAGCAGGCGCACGAGGCGCTCGACCCCCACCATGTAGAGGTATTCGGCCCAGATGCGCGCCCGGCTACGCCGCTTCACTGCCACCGCACCTGCCGCCTTTCCGGTTCGCCTGTTCCTGTCGCGGAGAGTACCTAACGATCAGTGCCCGGTTTGGAGTGCGGGCTTCAGCCCGTATCCTCGTGGCCGCGCCAGCAGCCCAAGATACGGCCTAAAGGCCGCACTCCAAACCAGGAACTCTCCACAACGCGAGTTCACTTGCTCAACACGCGCTCCAAGGCGGCCATCAGCAGTTCTTCGCCCCGTGTCACGGCCAGCTCGATGGCGAGGACGCACAGCGGCGGGCCGCTCGCTGGGAACGCGCCAATCTTCACCGCATCCTTCGCCGTGGTCACGATGGCCTCGGCGCCGGCCTCGGCCGCGCGGCGGGCAATGCCCGCCAGGTCGGCCTCCGTGTACCAGTGGTGGTCGCGGAACGCCTCATGCGACAGGGTGACCGCGCCCAGCGCCCGAAGTGTCCGTGGGAGCGCCTCGGGGTTCCCCAGGGCGCTGAAGGCGGCCACCCGCCGCCCGGCGAGCCACTCCACTGGCCGGCTCTCAGGCGCGCCGTGGGCGCGCAACGCCACGGGGCGATGCTCCGACAGGACAATGGGGCGCTCGCCGCACCAGCGGCGGAGCCGTCGCTCCACCTCGGCCACCTGCTCCTGCGTCGCCACGTCGCAGCGCGTGAGCACCACCAGGTCGGCCCGCCGCAGGGCGCTGAGCGGCTCCCTCAGCAGCCCTCTCGGCAACAGGCGGCCGTAGCCGAAGGGCTTCAGGCTGTCCACCGCCACGATATTCAGGTCGCGCTTGAGCGCCAGGTGCTGAAAGCCGTCGTCGAGCACCAGGCACTCGACGCCATGCTCCGCGATGGCCCGCAGCCCGGCCTTGTAGCGGCTCTTGTCCACCACATGCGGCACGCCGGGCAACTGGTGCCGAAACAACAGCGTCTCATCGCTCTCCCCCCCGTTCGGAGTCCCGCCGCTCGGAGTCCCGCCTTCAGGCGGTCTTCTCTTCCCTCCATACCCCCGGCTCAGGATCGCAGTGCGAACGCCCCGCCGCCGCAGCCAGCGCCCGAGCCACACGACCAGCGGCGTCTTGCCCGTGCCGCCCGTGGTGATGTTCCCGACGCTGATCACGCAGGCATCCAGCTCCCGCGTCATCAGCAGCCCGGTGTTGTAGAGCGCCAGGCGCATGCCGCAAGCGACCCGGTAGGGCACGGAGAGGACGCTCAGGCCGGCCCGTACGGCGGCGGCGAGCGGGCCGCGCCGCTCGCCGCTCATGTAGCCGAACAGCCGAGTAAGCGAGTTTTTCATAGCGTTCCCCACCCCGGCGTATTCTAGCAGGCCCTCGCCCCGGCGTCAAACAACTTGACACTGGCCGTTGAGAAACCTATACTGAGGGATTGCTGCAAGGGCGAGGCTTCGGGCCGAGGCGCGCGCCCTTTCGTCGTTATTGGCCCCGCGAGTGCGCCCCGATGGACGTGAAGGCCCCACTCGGCACCGAGGACATCCTGCCGGAACAGGCCGTCCTGTGGCAGAAGGTCGAGGCCACGGCTCGCGGCCTCTTCGCGCGCTACGGCTACGGCGAAATCCGCACGCCCATCTTCGAGTCCACCCGCCTCTTCGTCCGCTCCATCGGCGAGACCACCGACATCGTCGAGAAAGAGATGTACACGTTCGGCTCCGGCGACGAGAGCTTCACGCTCCGCCCCGAGGCCACGGCGCCCGTCGTCCGGGCCTACCTCGAGCACAATCTCCACAAGACCAAGTCCTTCCAGAAGCTCTACTACATCGGCCCGATGTTCCGCCACGAGCGTCCCCAGGCGGGGCGGAAGCGGCAGTTCCACCAGATCGGCGTCGAGGCCATCGGCGCGAGCGACCCTCTGCTCGACGCCGAGGTCATCGCCCTCGCCTGCCACCTCTTCGACGACCTAGGCATCAGCGGCTATCGCGCCCGCCTCAACGCCATCGGCACGCCGGCCTCGCGCGGCGGCTACCGCGACCTCATCAAGGCCGAGCTGTCGGCGCAGCAGGACAAGCTCTGCCCCGACTGCCGCCGGCGCCTCGACCGCAACGTGTTCCGCGTGCTCGACTGCAAGAACGAGGGCTGCATCGCGATCACCCGCAAGCTGCCTCGCATCCTCGACCACTTGCCCGAGGCCGAGCGGGTCCACTTCGCCCGTCTGGCCAAGGCCCTGCGCTCGGCCCATGTGCCCTTCGAGGAGGACGCCTTCCTCGTCCGCGGCTTCGACTACTACACGGGCGTGGTCTTCGAGATCACCCACGGCGCGCTGGGCGCTCAGGACGCCCTCTGCGGCGGCGGACGCTACGACAACCTGATCGCCGACCTCGGCGGCCCATCGCTCGGCGCCGTCGGCTGGGCGCTGGGGATTGAGCGCTTGCTCATGGCCCTCCAGGCCGGCGGGCCCGCGGCCGAGGCCGCGCCGCTCGACCTCTACATCGTCACGATGGGCGGGCCCGCGCGCGTCGCTGCCGTCGAGTACCTCAGCAAGCTCCGCCGCGCCGGCCTCGCCGCCGACACCGACTACGAGGGCCGCAGCCTCAAGGCCCAGATGCGCACCGCCGACAAGCTCCGCGCCCGATTCGTCACCGTGCTCGGCGACAACGAGCTGGCCAGCGGCTCCCTCAGGCTCAAGCACATGGCCACGGGCGCCGAGACCGAGGTCTCCGGCGTCGAAGGCATCCTCCATACTATTCGCGAGCACTCCGGCCAGGGCGCTGGCGGGGTGGAATTGAATCCGTAATCCGCAATCCGTAATCCGTAACCAGAGAAGACCAAACCTGGCGTCTCCCTCTTCTCTGGTTACGGATTACGGATTGCGGATTACGCATGTTTCAGGGCATGAACCAGCCAAGCGAACGGAACTAACCGAAAGGACTGACAATGCCACTCAAGCGTACCCATACTTGCGGCGAACTGCGTGCCTCCCACGTCGGCCTCCCCGTCACCCTCTGCGGCTGGGTCCACTCCAGCCGCGACCACGGCGGGGTGATCTTCATTGACCTCCGCGACCGCTATGGCAAGACCCAGGTGGTCTTCAACCCCACCCACTGCCAGGCGGCCCACGACGCGGCCGAGCGCTTCCGCTCCGAGTGGGTCATCGCCGTCCACGGCACCGTCCGCCACCGCCCCGAAGGAATGGTCAACCCCAAGATGGCCACGGGCGAGATCGAGGTGATGGTGGACGAGGTGGACCTGCTCAACGAGGCCGCGACCCCACCCTTCGAGATTGACGACACGATTGACGTGGCAAGCGAGACCCGCCTCCGCTACCGCTACCTGGACTTGCGGCGGCCCGCCCGTCAGCGGGCGCTCGTCTTCCGCAGCGACTGCTTCCGCGTGATCCGCAGCTACTTCGCCGAGCGGCGCTTCGTGGACGTCGAGACCCCGCTCCTCACGAAGAGCACGCCCGAGGGCGCACGCGACTACCTGGTCCCCAGCCGCGTCAACCCAGGCTCCTTCTACGCACTCCCACAGTCGCCCCAGCTCTTCAAGCAAATCCTCATGATCGCGGGGCTCGACCGCTACGTCCAGATTGCCAAGTGCCTGCGCGACGAGGACCTCCGCGCCGACCGCCAGCCAGAGTTCACCCAGCTCGACGTCGAGATGTCCTTCATTGACGAGGAGGACATCTATCGCCTCATTGACGGCCTGATGTCCGAAATCATGGAGAAGACGGTCGGCCGCAAGATCGAGACGCCCATCCGCCGCCTCACCTATCAGCAGGCGATGGACCGCTACGGCACCGACAAGCCCGACCTCCGCTTCGGCCTGGAGTTCGTGGACATCGCCGACATCGCGGCGGCCAGCCAGTTCCGCGTCTTCAGCGAGACCATCAAGGGCGGCGGCCAGGTGCGAGGCTTCAACGCCAAGGGCGGCGCCAAGTACACCCGCAGCCAGCTCGACCGCGAGCTGCCCGAATGGCTCGCCCAGTTCGGCGCAAAGGGCCTCGCCTGGATCAAAGTCCAGCCGCCGGACAGCACTCGGCAGGAGGCAGTTGTGGGCGGGGGCTCTGTCCCCCGCGCCGAACAGGAGAAGACGCGGGGCGCGGAGGCCCCGCCCACAGCGGGCCCCAATCCGCAATTGGTCTCGTCCATCGTGAAGTTCTTCAGCCCCGAGCAGCAGGCCGAACTTGCCAAGCGAATGGGCGCCGAGGCAGGCGACCTGTTGGTCTTCATCGCCGGCACGCCGCCCGTCGTCGCTGCGTCGCTCGACGAGCTCCGCCGCCGCATGGCACGCGACCTGGGCCTCATCCCGCCCGATGCCTTCGCCTTCTGCTGGGTGACTGACTTCCCGCTCTTCGAGTGGAACGCCGAGGAGAAGCGCCCCGACCCGCGCCACCACCCCTTCACCAGCCCCAGGCCGCAGGACCTGCCGTTCCTCGAGGAGCGCCCGCTCGAAGTGCTCGCCCGCGCCTACGACATCGTGCTCAACGGCACCGAGATCGGCGGCGGCAGCATTCGTATCCACCGCAGCGACGTCCAGCAGCGCGTCTTCCGCCTCCTCAACATCGGCGACGACGAGGCGCGGATGAAGTTCGGCTTCCTCCTCGACGCCCTGGCCTACGGCGCCCCGCCCCACGGCGGCATCGCCCTGGGCCTCGACCGCATCGTCATGCTCCTCCTCGGCCTCGACAGCATCCGCGAGGTCATCGCCTTCCCCAAGACCCAGCGGGCGCTCGACCTCATGAGCGGCGCGCCCTCGCCCGTGAGCGAGAAACAGCTTGCGGAGCTAGGTATTCGCGTAGTGGTGTGAGCAGATCGGTCCGATCCGTCGGATCCGTCCGATCCGCCGGATCATCCAGGGGTCAGCCAATGTTCAACGGCCTTCTCAACGTCCTCGACTTCGGAGCGAAGGGCGATGGCGCCACCGACGACACGGCGGCTCTCCAACACGCCATTGACGCCGCGGCGGAGAGACAGGCCGCCGCACTCGTCCCGCCCGGCACCTATCTCTGCTCCGCCCTTCGCATGCGGCCCTACATGGAGCTGCGGGGCATCGCCCCCTTCGGCTACCGCTCGCCCGGGGGCAGCATCCTGAAGCTGGCCGACCCCAAGGCCCACTGCCTGCTCGACATCACGGGCGCTATCGGCTGCGGCGTCGTCGGCCTGTGCCTGGAAGGCGAGAAGCTCGGCGAAGCCGCCCACGGCATCCTCCTCGACAAGCTCGACTACGGGAAGGAAGAGGACGCCTTCCGCATCGAGGACTGCAAGGTCGCCCGCTTCAGCGGCGATGGCGTGCGCCTGAGCCGCGTGTGGTGCTTCAGCCTGCGCCACTCGCACCTGTGCTTCAATGGCGGCAGCGGCCTGCGCCTCCGGGGCTGGGACGGCTTCATCCTCGACTGCTGGCTTTCGGGCAACAAGGGGGCGGGCTACGGCGCGTTCGAGGAGAATGCCTCGAACACCCTCACCGGCAACCGCATCGAGTGGAACGCCGCCGGCGGCATCGTCATCCACGGCGGAAACCACTACAACGTCACGGGCAACTACATTGACCGCTGCGGCGGCTCGGGCATCGCCCTCCTGCGGCGACGCGAGCGGGGCTGCGCCCACTTCGCCGTCACCGGCAACCTCATCTACCGCAGCGGCAAGTGGTCGGAGCCTGGGGCGGTCGAGAGTGCCCACGCCCGCTTCGAGGGCGCCCAAGGCTTGGCCTTCACGGGCAACAGCCTCGTCGCCGGCCGCGACGACGGCGGCGCTGGCCTCTGGTCGCCGTCGTACGGAATCGTCCTCCGCGAGCTATCGAACGCCGTCATCCGTGGCAACGTCCTCCACGACGCCTCCATGCAGCAGCTCCTCCACGACCAGGGCGGTCACGGCGAGGGCCTCATCCTCGCCGACAACCCCGGCCGGCTCAAGGTGCCGACGCCATAGGGCCATCGCCGCCCAGTCCCCAGCGTTCAGCTTGACAACCCCTCACGCACTGGGCTACAATTGGGACACAGACAGGAGAGCGAGCATGACCACCCAAGTCGAAAAACTCGCCGAGCAGGTCAAGGCCCTTCCCCAGGACGAACGCGAGGAATTCCTGTCCTGGCTGGCCGACTTCGAGGTCGAACAGAGCGACGCTTGGGACGCCGAAATCGCCCGTGACTCCCAGCCGGGGGGACGCCTCGACCGCGTCCTGAAGCGCGTTCGTGCCGACATCGCAGCGGGAAGGACCAAGCCCCTTGATGAAGTCCTCGACAACTCCTGACTTCTGGGCCAGTTACGCCAGACTTCCCCCAGAAGCCAAGAGGCAGGCGTGCGCCGCGTTCCGCCTGTGGCGGGCCAACCATCGCCATCCATCCCTGCGCTTCAAGAAGGTCGGCGTGGCCTGGTCCGTTCGCATCGGCCGCGGCTACAGGGCGATGGCCATGCTCCAGAGCGGCGTCGCCTACTGGTTTTGGATCGGCACCCACGACGAATATGAGCGCCTGCTCTCGGAGGGGTAGACTCCGTCATCCGCGCCAACATCCTCCACGACGCCTCGATACAGCAGCTCCTCCTCGACCAGGGCGGCCACGGCGAGGGCCTCATCCTCGCCGACAACCCCGGCAGGCTGAAGACCGCGAGCTGGTGAAACCCCCGCCACAGGACAGTAGGCCCCTAGCGGGTTGCCAGGGCCCTTGCCGCCATGTAGGCGAGGAGCGGATCAGAATGCTTAGCAAGCTTGGCTAACAGGGGAACAGCCTCGGGATTCTTGAGGTCGCCGAGAATCACGACGTTCGGATAGACGCTTGACATAACATAGTCTTCGTAAGCGTAGGCGAGTGCCTTCGTCGCGGACTTGTAATGCCTCACCGGGTCGGCTCGGAGCCTCCGAGCGTATAACTCGGTCGCAAACCCAGGCGTATCCTCCACCCTCCAGAGGAACTGCTGCAAACGCAGCACAGGAATCCGCAGAGGGGTGAAGCCGAAGCCCCCTGCAACGATGTGGCCCTCTGCCTCGTGGCGGTAGACTGCGGCTGCCCCGGCAAGGCATCTGTCCAGAAGGCGCTTGTCATGCGCCTCCTGGGCGGACTTGCGCACAGTGCGGTAGACAGGCCCCACGATCATGTCGGCGCCGATGGTCTTGCGGAACCAACCGTAGGCTTCTGCCCGAACTCTATCAGTGAGCGCCTCAACGTCGGAGAGCAGCCCAATGGCCTCGTCGGTCTTCCCCCCCTTGGCAAGTTGGACGATATTGGCGGCGGCCCTCTGAGCGACCCACCGAATGGAAATGGTGATCGCCGGCGTACGGGCCCTTGGTGCGCACGGCCAGAGGCCCCCGTAGAGTGCCGTGTGCTCGCGGTTCACTTCGGCTTCCAGGAAGCCCTCGAAGGTCCGGAACTCCCTGGCCTTCACCCCCTTGCGGAAAAGCGCGAGTTCCTCCTGCTTCAGGGCCTCTGGGTCCTCCCCGTCCGGCCCTGGGGCGATGCCGAGGAGCATGAGCGCCCCGTTGTCGGGGTCGAGCTGCCGAACGGCCGTCAGCTCGGCGGCGAAGCCGTCGAGTGGCTTCCGCAGCTCCGCGTATGGGCGGACGTAGTGGCGATGCAGGAATGCGTAGACCTTTGCATCCTTACTCTCGGGGTGTTCCTGGGCGATGGCTGACACAAGGGGCTTGGCGAGCACCTCGCTGCCTGTCAGCAGGGCAATGGTTAGCTTCCGCTCGACCGACTTGGCTTCGGGCAGACTCTTCAGCAGATTGCCCAGGTCCTCTGCCCTGATTATGTCGAGGGCTTCCAGCATCTTGTAGAGCACCGGATCGGATGCGAGGGTGGGGAAGGCCATTTCGGCGAACGTCGGCTCCTCGATTTCCTTCTCCAAGGCGAGGTCGGCCGCCGCCTGCCGGGCCGCCTGGTCGAAGAGGAGCGCGAGTTCCAAGTCGGGTATGCCCCGCCTTCCGTCGCAGAGCTTGGCAAGGCGGCGGAGGACGAACGCGCTACGGCACTCCCGGTTCCGCGCAATCGCTTGGCTGAACAGCTCCTCTGCCTTCGCGTACTCCTCGCCCTGGAAGGCGATGGCGCCGAGGAAGTAGACAGGAAACTCCCTGTTCGGCTTGCTTCCGTCGGAATCCGTGAACTTCTTGGCAGCGCTCGCGTAGTCACTTCGGCAGTAGAGTCTCAGCCCATCCGCATCGTCTTCTGTAATGACCACCTTGGCCAGGGCGTCGCGCACCTTCTGCGACTCGCCTTTCATCCTGTCAAGAGCAAATGCCTTCCGAAGAGGCCCCAGAATCTCGTCTGCCTTAGGCCCCTGTGGCTTCAGCAGCTCGCCAAGCCGTTCCTTTATGTCTGCAAGGTGCTTCTCAAGCTCGTCCAGACCAGCTTCCGTGGGCGACGGAGGCTTGGCGGCGGCGCCGACACACCCTTCGTGCGCGATCAGCCAGAAGGCAAGTAGCCACACGACAACCGAAGAGACCGATCGCATGACGATCCCCAGACGTTTCCTCCGGCACACTAACCAGCTCGTAACACCGGCGTTCGGCCTCCCGCCCTGGTCGCCCTGCTGGCAGAACGCGGGGCGAGGCGCCGGGTCTCGTCGGTCATTCGGAGCAGAAGACTGAGGGCTTTGCCACCGGCCGCCGAAGGGCGAAGGGCTTACGCCACGTGCCCACGCTCCGATGCTAACATGTGGGCATAGGGTTGTCAAGGGCATTTCAGCCTGAGATGCCCCCTGTTTCACAAGTGGCTGGTTTCTAGCCCTGAAAGGGCGTCATATGATAGCCCAGGGCGAAGCGTAGCCCTGGGTGTTGGGGCGCCAGGGTTTCAGCCCTGAAGGGGCGGCATAGGGCACGGCTCGGCAGGCTATCTCGCCCCTTCAAGGCTAAACGGGGGTGGACGACCCTTCCCAGGGCTTCGCCCTGATCTTTGCCCACATCTCGGGGCCCTGTAGCCCGCGAAGGCGGGCGAGCCAGTCGTAGCCCAGGGCGACCGCAGGGAGCCCTGGGATCGGGCGTCCCCCCCCATCCAAGCCCCCGAAGGGGGCGTTTCACGCCCATTGAACCGCCCCGCTTCGGGGGCTCTACGCTGGGGG
>VGYV01000029.1 GCA_016872855.1 Planctomycetota bacterium | reverse complement strand
TCCTCATCGCGGGCGGCGAGAAGGCGGAGAGCGACCGCGACGTCTTCGAGAACGTCCGCGGCGCCCTCGCCGCTGGCGGGAAGGGCGTGTGCATCGGCCGCAACGTCTTCCAGCACGACCGCCCCCTTGCCATGATGCGCGCCATCTGCGCCATGGTCCACGACAACGCCTCGGTGGCCGAAGCCGCGCGCATCCTCGGCGCCGCGGCGAAACGCCGAAGGAACGGCTGAGCCGCTCTCCTCCACCCTATGACGGACTCCTTCACTGTACCGCTTTCATTCTCCGGCCCCGGAGGACGCTCGGCCAGCCTCGCCGCAATGCCGAACAGGTGATCACTTCTCTCTTTCGGGATCTGATCACCTGTTCCGCGGGGGGATGTCTTCTGTAAACCATTGCCCATCAATTACTTATGGGCCACCAGGGCCGCGTGGCAGCGCATGATCACCCTGCGCGCACCTCACAAGTGATCAATCATTCCCGGCGCTCGACAGCCGCCAGCAGCGAACCCCGTCTCGTCCCTACGCTCTGCGTGGGGACGCCTCCCCGGCCGCTCCGCGGCCATTCTCCCCGTGCCCCCACGGCGCGCGAGCGACGCGGAGCGTCCGCAGGCCCGCCCCCACGCGGAGCGTAGGGGCGAGAAGAACAGGCCAGCGCTCGGCCCCCGGCACCGCGCAGCCGCCCCGCTCGCTCGCGCTCCACGAGATTGTAGCCCCCCGTCCCGACTTGTCAACAACCAAGCGGGCGCCAGCAACAACTTGAGGATTGGAGGCACAAGGAGCCGACGATAATTGACATTTGGAGATTTGCACCGCCCACCAAGAGCGCGGGCCATTTTGGAGTGCGGCGACGCAGTCGCCGCTTTCCCCGCCCGCGGAGCGGGCGAGCCCGGGGCTGGGGCGTGGCGGGGCGAGGCCCTCCCTCACAATGGGGGCGCGCCTGAAGAAGCGCGCCGGCCGGCTGCACGACAAGCCATAAGTGAACTCGGGCCAATGCTTTACAACTCGCCTCTCGGTCCCACGCGCCGTTCAGGTGTTCAGGCGCGCCCCTGCGCGCATGGGGAGGGGCGCGCCTGAACGGTGGCCATCGCATCCTGGTTCATCCCCCCGCCCCGCCCACTCTTGACGGCTGCCCCCTCACCTCCCCACCTTCGCGCCCAGGCAAGGGAGGGGACCCAAGGCCATGCGGCAGCCTGTCGGACTGCGGCGGCTCGACGCCGCTGTGGGCTTCACCGCGGCGTGCCAGGACCTGACGCTATGCCCCGAACCCCAGCGGGCGGTTGCGAATAATTGATATTTGAAGATTTGACACCCACGCTCGCGAGGCCCCGTTTCGCAATCCTCGCCCTTACGGCTCAGACTCGTGCGGCTTTCTCCCTTTCACCACCCCAGAATCGCCCGTTCTCCCCATTCCGGCTCAGAGTCATACGGACTCTACAGACTCGTACACTTTTTCGGGTGGGGCAAGCGACTCGGTACGCCGCTCCGCCCGGCCCGGCGTGGCCCCCGCAATGACGGCACCCGTCGCAAGCTCAGACGCCGCAACACGTTACGACTCCTTGCGCCTTGCTATGCCCGGCAGCGCAGCCCACAAGTCTAGCATCCGCAAGCACTTACGCCTGCAAGCCCGCAAATCGCCAATCCTCGCCATTCCGCCTGAAGAATGCCAACCACAACCCTGGCACTCTATGCCTAGAACCGCGAGAACCGCCCATTCTCCCCGGTACAACTCGAAGAGTGCCAAGAAGAATGCCAACTCGCCCCCCATTGTTGGCATTCTTCGAACGGGGCCGCCAGAGCGACCCATTCTCGCCTTCCAACCCCTTGCGTCCCACCTCACGCCCGGCCACAGGGCCGGGCTGCCCGCCGCCATCTCGCCGCCCAAGCCCCCGTCTCAGGCTGCCACCCACAATGCCCCATCGCTCAGGGGCCGGTGTGGCTCGCTACGCCTTCACCGTTCGGCTCTCTCATCCGCTCCTACCTGTCGGTTACGGGCGCAACCTGGGGCCCACACCCGGAGAAGGACGCCATCCTGATTTGGAATCCCGAGCACGAATAGCTTCGTCGAAAAGCTGGGCAGGGTACATCGGGCTGTAATCGTTCTCAAGGAAGTACATGTACCCTTTCTCCAGTAGCAGCACCTGGTATGGCTCGAGGCCACGGATGAACGAGAGCCTTTTCAACCCCTCTCCTTTCCACTTGGCAAGCCACTCTTCAAAAGTCACCTCCCCGTCAGGCAGCGAAAGGGTGGTGAACTGGCTGGCCCATCGGGACATGTCCATGGCCCACTTGTGCATGTATTGGTTGGCGCGGCGGACTAGCTCGGGGTTCCCAGACGCGAGGTCTCCCGCGAGCAGCGTACGTTCGATTGCCTGAGGTCCCCTTGACGCGTCGACTGCTGCTCTTCTCGCGCACGAGAGTCCGCAGCAGGCAAGCGCGAGGGGAAGAAACAGATTGAGGCGTCTCCGGAGAAAGCCTTGCATAGTTTTCGCCACCCTACGCTTGACCAATTGGTCTCTCTTTATCTCCCGGACCCATGCAGGAGTCACCGCCCCCCAGCCTTTTTGTGTAGCAGACGTAATCCCGGGCCGCATAGGCCTTGACGAGGACAGCAAAAATGTCAACCTGACGCGGGTGCTTGCGGAGCATGCCCCGCTTTGAGCGTGCTGTGCTCTTGGCCACGTCGAACTTCTCCTGCTTCCCATTTCCCTCGGCCTTCAGGGACAGCGGTGTCAAATCTTCAAATATCAATTATCGCCCCTCTGCTACTTCAAGGAGCCGGGGCAGAGCGAACACCCCTCGTCGCCCCCGCCCGCGGGCGGGAATGAGGATAGCCAGTCCACAGCCTCATCCTACCCCCCGGATCACGGAGAGTCAAGAGCCAACTCATGTGGGACGCTCCCGAACCCTCCTCCTGCGGATAATTGATATTTGAAGATTTGACACCTGCATCCACAAGAAGAGGAAGGACAAAGCGGACGACGGCCGGAAGGCCCCGCAGCCAGTCAAAGCGGATCTTGAACAGGTCCCACGCGCACCTGCTCCTCTGCCAACGGGTCTTTGTCTTGGCAAGTTGCTCAACGAATGTGAGCGCGAATGCCGCCCAGAGGGACTCCTCTTTGTCGTGACGCCAAGCGCTGAACTCAACCACAGGCATCCCCGCGTGCCTGAGTCTCCTTCCCAGTTGGAGCATGAATGATGACTTGCCGCTTCCCCATTCACCTTCGATGGACAAGGTCAAGGGTGCCCGGGTGTTCTCGTCGAGCAGAAACCCTGCCATCGCATCAACGTATGGCTCAAACCCCAGAGCATCCTCCGGTGTGGCAAGGTCAGAGGTGTAACTCCGCGCGGCCCGGAGCGTCTGAGGCCCGGCCCTTTTCTCTGCCTGTGGGCCAGGGGTCGGCGTTCCCTCGCTGTTAGCGTCCATTCTCGGACCCCCAGTCGGGACTCAAACCAACCGCCGTGCGTTCACGAGCACCACACCAGTATACCCGGACCAGCCTGGGCTGCAACACCAGGGGCAACGGGCCACCGTATGGCGTCGGCGCTCGCCTTCGCGACTGCGTCTGGTCGTGTCTCCTGCTGGGGGCCTGGGGCGTTAACCAGAGAGGGCCGTGAACCAGAGAAACCGAGATTCCGAGAGTTTTCGGCTGGGGGCCCCGGGTGCAACCCCCTGGTTGCACTCGTGTACGGCCGCAACTCTCCTACAACCGAGAGTACGCGAGCGATGCATGCGGCGGCGTAAGTCGTTGGCGGGGCGGGAGAAACGCAAGAAGCCCAGGGCCTCTCTGAGACCTGGGCTTCTGTGAACCAGCGGGTCGGCCAATGCCGTGGCCGACGTGTCTGGCTCCCCGACGAGGACTCGAACGCTTCGCCCTTGCCCTTGCGGGCACGGGCGCACGGCTGGGGCCGGTGTGGCTCGCTGGGCCTTCACCGTACGGCTCTTTCATCCGCTGTTCCATGCCAGTTGACTGGCGCTCTCCGAGGACTCGAACCTCGAACTCGAACTATGCAAGGCACCCAGCCCCCGGCCCGTTGGCGGTCAACTGCCGCCAGTACTTTAGTGCCCTTTCAACATCCTCTACAAGGAACTCGTCGGACTTAGCATATCGATCTATGATGTATTCCAGGAAGTGCCGGACGGCAACGCGTTGCCTGCAATCTAGAGCGCGTACTTTCTCCTCAGAGAAGGCGCCCCTAGACGGGTCTTCGCTCTCCGGCCCAGTGAGCAGGTCGATCACATAATCGAGGCCCGCCCCACGAGGC
Source organism: Planctomycetota bacterium (assembly GCA_016872855.1). Taxonomy (GTDB): domain Bacteria; phylum Planctomycetota; class PUPC01; order DSUN01; family DSUN01; genus DSUN01. Next base: position 20,861 of record VGYV01000029.1, on the reverse strand, counting down.
TCCACGACGCATGCCAGGAGGTAGGCGGGCAGGTAGAACACGAAGGCCTGCACCGTCATCAGCAACAGACCCTGGTGATGACCTCCGCTCGCGATCTCGCGCGCGGTAATACCGCTCCAGTGCTTTCCCCTGAAATCCAAGGCAAGCATCACGCATTCCTCGTCCCCAGGAAACGCTCCGATTCGATCATCCCCGGGGTACTCGACATCAGCAAAAGCCCCTTTGATCTCGGCGATCAGCAGCCGACCTCGCTTTTCCACATCCTTCACCAACGGACTCCTTCTCGCCGTTGTCACCACCGGGACAGCTGGTGCGGCTTCGTACCACTGCGTTCCATCGGTTCAAGAGTCGGCCTCCTCACGGGGAGTCGGCGGTGTCAAATCTTCAAATATCAATTATCGCCCCCTACTCCAACTCCCTGTGGGCTGGGCGAAGGGGAGGGCGAGGCCGCTCGCCCGCGCCCACAGACAGGGATGCTGAGGGGCTGTCCCTGGCCTCATCCTACACCCCCGGTTGGCAGAGAGTCAAGAGCCGAATCCCGCGCGGGTGCAATGACGGATTTGCGCGCCGCCCATCTTGGTTCGTAGTTCGGCGTTTACGCGGTTCTCCTGTCCCGCGTGGTAGCGGCCAAGACCGCCTGAAGGCCGAACTACAAACAGGAACGCCCCCTCCCGCGCCTCGGCCCTGAGCCCCCCTGCTGCGGATAGTTTGACACCGCCTTCCACGGTACATGGGGGCGCCTGGCGAAGCGTAGCCGCGAGCGTCCCGCTTGCGGCTTTCTTCTGCCCCTCGACAAGCGGGACGCTTGTCGCTACGGGAGTCGACAGCAGAAGCTACGTGGCGGGTTTGGCTCGGCGCGCAAGGTAGCGCGGCGTGGCGCTGAGGCCGCCCCAACTGCCGGGGTCGTGGGTGGCCTCGAAGACCTTGCGCAGCGTCGCGTCGTAGGGCACGAGCGCGGTCCAGAGGACGCCAGGGGTCTTGGCCCACCGTTTGTCGGGCTGGCCGCCATCTATCCGCTGGAACGCCGCGCCCTGGACCTTCTGGTTCCACATGAAATCGCGGTTCGTGGCGATGAGCCGGTCAATGTCGGCCTTGGTGAAGACGAGGCCGTGCTCAAAGGCCGTCACCATCCCCTCCACGTCTATGCCGTAGTAGCCGCCGTTGGGGTGGACGCCGACCCAGTGCTTCGTCGAGCCGTCGGGCTTGTGGTCCCAGGGGCCGGCGGGGTCCCAGTAGTTCCAGACGTAGTACTTGCCGTCGTCGCGGGTGCGGAGGCGGGCCTTCATCACCTTCCACCACTTCTCGGCCCGCTCTTTGTAGACGGGTTTCTTCGTCACGTCGTGGAGCGTAATGAGCCAGCAGGCGATGAAGTTCTGCTTGTTCGCGGGGTGGGAGAAGCCGTCGGCCTTCCGCTGCTCGTAGCCCTCGGACCACTTGCCCGTCTTGGGGTCAATGCCGAAGGGCGGGACGACCCAGACGCCGCCCTCCTTCACTTCCCGCCACGCGGAACGGGAATCCCACTTCTCGAAGACCTGTTCGTTGAGTCTGATGAACTCCTCGGCCTTGGCCCCGTGCTTGGCCTTGAGCGCGGGCGTCTTGAGGATGGTGTCGGCGATGAGGGCGAGGGGCTGGAGGCCCATCGCCTCGCCGAGCAGGCTGTCGGCCAGCATGTCGCGCGAGAAGGCGCCGCCCGAGCCGGCCTTGGGCCAGCCGATGTAGCCGTCGGGCTCCTTCACGCCGCGCTTGAGCCAGGCATCGGCCCAGTCGAGGAGCAGGTCGAGCCACTTCGCGTCGCCCGTGGCCAGGTAGCCGTAGGCGAAGCCGTTGAGGAAGGGGCTGATGAGCCAGCCGATCTCCTCGCCCGTCTCCTTGTCGCAGTAGCGGGAGCGGGCGCTGTCGAGGATCTTCTTCTCCCAGCGGCGCAGCCAGTCCTTCGTCGGGTCGGCCTCGGCCTCGGCTCCCAGACCTGCTGCAGCGCCTCCGAAGGCCACCGCCCCGAGCGTCGCTGCCGTGTCTCGCATCGCCTCCCGACGGGTCATCCTTGTGCGCATGTCGGCCACTCCTTCCTGCGTGAGATACGCCCCCAGCGTATCCGAAACGCCTGGGAATGCAAGCGCAGGGGACGAGTCACACTACTGTTGGGGCACCACCGTTCGGAGTCCCGCCTTTAGGCGGAAGGACATGGAAGAGGACCGCCTGAAGGCGGGACTCCAAACGAGTTGACCCCGTGGACAAGCACGCCAGGGAGCCTTGACAGCCGGCGAGTGAGCGGTAGAATGAGCCTGGTGGCGATCCCCTTCGGACCACGCACAGGAGTCCGCGATGAAGCTCTCGAAGCTCGAAGCCGCCCTGGTGGAAGAACTGGCGAGGCTGGAGATCATCGACTGCCACGAGCACCTGCCGCCTGAGAAGACCCGCGTGGCGGCCCAGGTGGACGTGTTCACGCTGTTCTCGCACTACACGCGGCACGACCTGGCCGTGGCTGGGATGAGCGAGGTGCAGTACCAGGGCCTCTACAACCGCGACATCCCGCTCGGGCGCCGGTGGGCCATCTTCGAGCCGTTCTGGGAGCGCATCCGCTGGGCCTCCTACGCCCGCGCCGCCCTTCTCGCCGCCAAGAGGTTCTACGGGGCCGACGACATCAACGCCCAGACCGCCGAGGCCATCTCGGAGGCGATGCAGAAGGCCAACACCCCCGGCATCTACGAGCAAGTGCTTCGCGAGGCCTGCAACATCCGCACCGCCCTCACCCAATGCGGCTCGACCGACCTCGGTGGCACGCCCCTCCTGACGCCCGTGATGCCAATGGTCCACGAACTCGAGGCCTGGCAAGCCCTCAGCCGCCCGCCGTTCGAGCCCTCGACTTCGCTCGGGCCAGGGCCGGCCGCCGCCGTCCGCTCGCTCGACGACTATCTCGACGCGGTCCGCCGCTACGTCGCGCGCGTCAAGGCCGAGGGCGCCGTCGGACTCAAGATGATGTCCAACCCATACAAGGACCCGCGCCGCGACGAGGCATCGAGCGCCTTCGAGAGCCTGCGAAGCGGCGCCGTCGCTCGCCTCCCCGTTCCCAACCCCCTGCGCGACTACGTGGTGGACCAAACCATCGCCATCGCGACCGAGCTGGACATGGTCGTCTGCGTCCACACCGGCTACTGGGGCGACTTCCGCACCCTCGACCCCCTCCACATGATCCCCCTCCTCCAGCGCCACCCGCGGGCCCGCTTCGACATCTACCACGTGGGCTACCCCTGGATGCGCGAGGCCCTGATGCTGGGGAAGGGCTTCGCCAACGTGTGGCTCAACTTCTGCTGGACCCACATCATCTCGCAGAAGTTCGCGATGGACGCCCTGGACGAGGCGATTGACCTCGTGCCGATGAACAAGCTCCTCGCCTTTGGCGGCGACTACGCCACGCCGGTCGAGAAGGTCTACGGCCACCTCGTCATGGCTCGCGAGGACATCGCCCGCGTCCTCGCCCGCCGCATCGAGGATGGGCAGATGACGGACACCCAGGCCCTCGCCCTCGCCCGCAAGTGGTTCGTCGAGAACCCCGTGGCCCTCTACCGCCTCGAGCCTTGAGGGCGTGTTGCCCAGGCCTCGAACAGCGCGTGAGGGCGTTCGTAGTTCGGCCTTCAGGCGGTCTTCTTGCCCTTCGGGAGCTTGCGCCGTCACCTGATGACCGCCTAAAGGCCGAACCACAAACAGCCCTGCTCCCCACTTGGGGTTTGGGCAACACGCCCTTGACGTGCCTCGCTCTTGCGCTACACTGAGGGCCGGGAAGGAGAGCGCGATGGGACAGTCGCCCGACAGCCGACCGCTCGGCCCGCAGGCGAGCGAGGCGCTGCGGCGCTACGCCAGTCTGCTCGTGGAGCACGAGCGGGTGCGCCGGCTGGCGGGCGGGCGCAGGACGGTGGCGCGGCGCGAGGGCCCCTCGCGGTGCCGGGTGAGCGCCCCGGTGCGGCCCGAGCTGCGCGCGCTGGCCTGCTTCAGCGACCTGGGGCGCGCGAGCCAGCCCCTCGTGGCGTTCTGCGCGCGCCTGCCCGAGGGCGAGGGGGCGCCCGACTGGGTGCCGACGCGCGGCTACCTGGCCGCGCTCGCGTCGGCGCTCGAGCTGGCGGGCGACGCGGTCCTGCGGGCGCGCCTCGACCCCCCCTGGGGCGCCGGCGACCCCCGCGCTCCGCGGACGACGGAGGCCTTCGAGGCCCTGGCGCGGCGCCTGCGCGACCTCGATGGCCTGGTGGACCGCCCCGGCTCGCTGGCCTCGGCGCTCGACCGGCTCGAGCTGCCCAGGGCGCGGGCCGGAAGCGAGGCCGCAGGAGTGGCGCTCGACGCCGCGACCTTCGTGGTCAGCTTCGGCGACACCAGCGTCGCGGTCCCAGAGGGGCCGGAGCGCGACCTGCTGCGCGCCCTTCTGTCGGCTCGACGCAAGGGCCAGGTGGTCCCTCTTGACGACCGCGGGCGGTACTGGAAGACCGCCGTGGATTGCCTGCGACGCCGCATTCAGCGGGCGACAGGGCGGGCTCTCCTGCCCTGTCTCGTCCTCTCCGCCAGGCGGCCCGTGGGCGGGTACTGCCTGAACCCGAGCGTTCGGGTCACGGGCGCGGCGGAGGCCGGTCTGGTTTACATGCCCACGGATGGCCTCGAGCGGCGGGCGAGCGGCCCCCTTCGCCGCCGCGGCCGCCGCCCCCGAGACGACGAGGACGACTGAGCCCGCCCAGCCTGCGTGTACACAGAGCAGCGACAGAGCAGCAGCGGAGCGATTACGAGCGATTTCTGTGAAGCCGTAAGTGCCTTCTGCGCCATTGGATATGGATTTGCTGCTCGTGCGCGCCCCTGCAATCTCCTCATAGGGTAGAGGACGACTCGTCTGACGCCTTCCGCCATGGCGTGACAGGCGAGCCGCCTGTCGCTACGACGTTCCACAACGCGCCAAGCCGCAACCAAACGGCAGGAAAAAGCTGGGTTGGGCACACTGGAAGGCAAAGCCAGCCCCGCTGGGTTTGCTTTCCTTCTCAGGTGCGAATGGCGTGAAGATAAGGCCGCGCTGCCTGAAGGCAGGACTCCGAACGAGCCCGTAACTTGTTGGGAGTTCTGCCTTTAGGCAGTCTTGGCTTTCTCTTCTGAGCCCTGTGGCGCCCTTATCTTCACGCCATTCTTCTCAGGTGCCGGCCGAGCACGTAACTGATTGCGGGGCAAGCACTTATCGAACCGACCGCGGAGCCATTCGGTTCAATAGGGTGTGCCCAACCCAGCTTTCTCCTCGCGAGAAGCAAGATTCCGCATGTTTGCGGCACAACGCGCCAAGGAGGCAACACATGGGCAAGCAGCACAACGGAGTCGAGGAGGCCACGCGGGCGGTGTTGGTGCCGCTGGACGAGGTGGAGGCGGAGGCCACGGAGTGGCTCTGGCCAGGGCGCATCCCGCTGGGCAAGGTGACGCTGCTCTCCGGGGAGAGCGGAGTTGGTAAGTCGTTGGTGGCGCTGGACATAGCGGCGCGGGTGAGCCGGGGCGGGCCGTGGCCAGGGGCCACGGCATCTCGGATTCCAGACGGCAGATTCCAGATTCAGCAGAGGCGCGACGAGGAGGACAGGGATGGTGGCGTGGCTCGGCAATCTGGAATCTGGGATTCGGAGTCTGGAGTGGCGGCCAATGTGGTGCTTCTGACGCCGGGGGACGATCTGGCCCGGACGGTGCGGCCGCGGCTGGCGGCCGCGGGGGCGGACCCGGCTCGGGTGTGCGAGGTGCGGGTGGCCGAGGCGTCGCAAGTGGTTCCGCAGCGGGCATTTGCGCTCGTGGAGAGCCTGGGCGCCGTGCGGCATGCGGTGGGCATGCTGGGCGGGGTGAGGCTGGTGGTGGTGGACCCTGTGGAGGCATTCGCCGGGCGCGGTGGGCGGACGCGTGGCCGAGATGTGGACGGGGTGCTGTGGGCGTTGGGCGAGCTGGCCGAGGCGTCGGGTGCCGCGGTGCTGGCGGTGGCGCGGCAGGGCGTGGGGACGGCGGCAGGGGCGGCCTGGGCGGTGATGGCCGATGCCGAAGTGCCGAATCGGCGGCTACTTATGCCGATCAGGAGCCCCCTTTGCGCGGCGGGGACGGGGCTTGCCTTCCGCGTGGGGGCCAGCCCCGAACAGCCGAGGGTGGAGTGGGAGCCAGGGGCCGTGAGGGCGGGGGCCGTTGCGCCCGGACGGCTGACGCCTGCGGCGGTGTGGCTGTGGGAGGCGTTGGGTCGGGGGCCGCTGGCGAGCCGAGAGCTCGGGCGGCGGGCGCGGGGGGCCGGGCTCTCGTGGGCCTCGATGCGGCGGGCGAAGAGGCGGCTTGGCGTGACGCACCACTGCATGGGCTTCCACGGCGCCTGGCTGTGGCGCCTCCCGGGGGGGAGGGGGCAGGGGCCGTGTGGCGCACAGGTGAGCGAGTCTGAGCGACTCTGGCCGACTCTGGGGCCGGACGCGGAGAACCGGCCGATCCGCAACTGAGCGACTCTGCGCAACTCTGAGCGAGTCTGGGCTGCGTTTGTGGTGCGGGCTTCAGCCCGTATCTGGATGGCCTGAAGGCCGCACTACGAACGGGGCGGATGTGGCACACGGCTCGCGGTCAGGCGAGCCGGACTTCGATGGTGCGGGTGCCGCGGCGACCGAGGGTGAAGCGGCCCCCGAGTTCAGCGCCGGAAGGGAGCTTGGCATGGACCTCATAGTCGCCGAGGAAGCAGCGGAGGGTTGCGGCGCCCGCGGCGTCCGCTGTGACCTTCGCGTGGGTGGTCCAGCGCGTGCCGAAGGCGTCGAGCAGCCAGTCGTAGAGGGGCTTGGGCGTCATGTCGCGGCGGACGAGGCCGGCGGGAGCGCCCTGCCACGAGCCGTGGTCGGAGAAGTCCCACCAGGTGACGGCCTCGACGGCGGGATGGCTGAAGAGGGTGGTGTAGAACTGCTGGCCATACTCGAGCTGGCCCCTCTCGCCCGCGGGCGTCGAGTGCCAGTCGTCGCGGCGGCGGTGCCAGTCGTTGTCCTCGGGCTTCTTCAGCTCGCCCGAGAGGACTGTAGCCTCGGTGAAGTGGAGCGGGAGGCCGAAGCGGGCGTAGGTGTCGCAGACCGTCCAGACGCGCTCGATGGGCCAGGTGCCCTTGTGCATGTGGCTCTGGATGCCGATGGTCTTGACGGGGGCTTTCGCATCGAGCAGGGCCTGGACGAGCTTCTCGAAGTCGGGCGAGACGTTGAAGTCGTTGTAGAGGAGCACGGCCTTCGGATTCGAGGCGTCGGCCCAGCGAAGGGCGTCGGCCACGCACTGGGCAGCGCCCTTCGCCTTCATCCAGCGGCCGACGGCGTTGTCGAAGCGGGCGCTCACCGTCGCCTCGTTCACCACGTCCCATATGTCAATCCGCCCCTGGAAGCGATAGACGATCTCCTTCACGCGGCGCTCCTGGAGTGCGATGACCTCGGGGTCGGGCATCGCCTCGGCCCACTTCGGGAAGACCTCGTGCCAGACGAGTGGGTGGCCCTTTGTGGTGATGCGGTTGTCGGCGCACCAGGCGGCCATCACATCGAGACGGGCCTCCTGGGTCTGGCCGGGCTGCGGCTCATAGCCGCCCCAGTAGAAGGGGAGCGTGGCGTAGTTCAGGGCGGCCGCGAAGCGCTCGTAGTAGCCGCGCTGGAGCGCCGCATCCTCGATGGCCCCGATGCGGAAGGCGTTCGCCCCCAGCTTGAACTCGTGGCGGACGAGTCGCACCTCGGCGGTCACGCCGGCCAGCGGCTTCCCCGCCTTGTCCACGAAGCGGAGACTGGCCTCTGCGGTGCGGTGTTCCCGAATGCGCCGTTCGGCGCCCTGAAGAACCTCCTCGCGGCTCACTCGTGTGTCCTCCTGCGTCGCGGGTAGCGGCAGAGCGATTCGGCTCGCATGGTAGCCAGCGATTCGGCGCGCTGTCAAGCGCGTTAGCTCGAGGCGGGCGCACGGCGGAGCCGCCAGCGGGTGAGTGTGCTGCCCCACGTGGCGAGGCGCTCGCCAAGGCGTTGCCAGAGCGGCGGGCTCTCCGCTGCCGCCGGGTTGCGGCCGACGATGCCCTCGCAGCGGTTGTCGTAGCGGTAGGTGAGGTTGAGCTTGAGGGCGAGAAGGGCGGGGAGCCAGCCGATGGTGAAGATGCCCCGCACGAAGCGGACCAGGATGCGGTCGAGGCGGTAGAACTGGGCGTAGAGCCAGTCGGCGCCATCCTGGAGCTGGGCCGCGGTCATGCGAGCGGGGGCGAAGACGCAATGGCGGAAGTCGTAGCGCGCCCAGTCGCGGTCGGTCACGCGGCCCTGGCGCTCCATTTCGTCGAAGAGCGGTGTGCCGGGCAGGGGGGTCATGATGTTGAGCTGAAGGGCGTCTATGCGTTGGGCCTGGAGGAAGCGGAGGGTGCGGGCGAAGACGGTGGGGTCGTCGGCGTCGAGGCCGACGATGATGCCTGCGACGACGCCGATGCCGTGTCGGCGGATGGCGGCGAGGCGCTGGTGATAGCGGGCGGGGTTGTTGAAGCCCTTGTCCATCGCGGCCAGGTTCTCCTGGCTGGCGGTCTCGATGCCGATGAACAGGCCGCGGCAGCCGGCGTCGCGGGCGAGGCGGAGGAGCTCGGGGTCGTCGGCGATCTCGATTGCGCACTGGCTCACCCAGCGCTTGCCCATCGGGGCCATGGCGCGGAAGAGCGCGCGGGCGTAGGCGGGGTCGGCGATCAGGTTGTCGTCCACGAACATGAAGTCGCGCGGCACCTCGCGCAACTCGGCGAGCACGTGGTCGAGCGGGCGGGTGCGATGGGTGCGGCCGTGGAAGGCGGCAATCGAGCAGTAGCGGCAGCCGTGGCGGCAGCCGCGGCCGGTCTGCACGGCGTTCACGGTCACGTAGTGGCGGGCGGTGCGGGCCGTGAGGTCGCGGCGGGGGATGGGCGCGTCGGCAAGGTCGCAGGGCGCCTCGTTGCGGTAGACGCGCTGGAGGCGGCCCGCCGCGGCGTCGGCGAGCAGGCGGGGCCAGGCGCCCTCGGCGTCGCCGACCACGATGGCATCCAAGTGCTGCGCCGCCTCGTCGGGGCAGAGGGTCGGATGGTAGCCCCCGCCCACCACCAGCTTCCCGCGCGCGCGGAACTCCGCGGCGATCTCGTAGGCGCGGGGCGCCAGGGCGGTCATGAACGTCACGCCCACGAGGTCAACATCCGCGTCGAAGTCCAGCGGCTCCACGTTTTCGTCGCACAGCGTCACCTGGTGCTCTGGCGGGGTGAGCGCGGCCACGGTGGTGAGGGGCAGGACGCTGAAGCGGAGCATCGCCCGCCTCGGCACGCGCCGCGCGGCCTTTGTGACCCGCAGATACTCGACCGCCGGGAGAACCAGCAGGATCTTCATGGGCATCTCCTTTCCTGAGCACAGCCCCACACAGAAAAGTGCACAGAAAGCCTCTCGATGATCCCGCCGCCACGGGAGCCAGGAGGAAGAGTCCGAGGAGGAAGCCGCCCTTGAAGAACGCAACGACGCCAAAGCCCGTCATCGCCCCCCCGCCCACTGCCCAAAGGAGGCTGCCTTCCGCGAAGCGATCCACACCAGGACTCATAGGGAGTCCCTTGGGCGCGGCCCGTTTTCGGCACCGGCTTGCCCAAGGCAGCCGGCAGGTCGAGGACGCCAGGATTCAGGAGGCATGCTCCGCCGCCGGTGGAACCGGAGAAAGGGGCGATTGGCCGCACTCCGTGAGGGCAGAAGAGAGAATTACGGAGTTGAACAACTCCGTAACCTTCTCTCTCCCTCGGTCGTGCGTGGCTGCGCGCGCCGCCAGCACCTCCGAGGCGAGCCACGCCCCCATACCCTCTGGGGCGCGCTCGACGGCCGGGGCCGCGAGCTGCCCCAGAATGGTGAACGTATGCCATCTGATGAATATTGTTCATTTTGTCTGCCCAAAGGAGCCGCGCCGTGGCGGCCAGGGGCGCGGCGAGGTCTAGGACTCTAAAGCGCCTCGGAGGATCAGGGTTCGGGCTTCGCGGGAGATGGCGGCGAAGGTCGCGGCGTCGTCGCGGACGAAGTAGAGGACTACGCCTGCGAGCATGCTCCAGATGGCCTGGACTCGGCTGGCGGTGGCTTCGGGGGGGACACCGGCGCGTTGGAGGACTTCGGTGGCGATGGCGCGGCAGGCGTTCTCGGCGGCAAGCAATGTGCTGCGCTGCCCCGCATCCAGCGCCAAGCGGGTCAGGGTACCCCCCTCGCGCTGGACGGTGAAGAAGATGATGTCGAAGTACTCAGGGTGTTCCCGGGCGAAGCTCAGGAAACCATCAATCAGCGCCTCCCCCTGCTCGCGGAGGGAGGCGTCGGCACGGACCGCTTGGCGGAGACGCTCGGCGAGCCGCTCGTAGCCCTCGACGAGGAGTTCGGCGTAGAGGGCCTCCTTGCTGGGGAAGTAGAGGTAGACGGTTCCTGGTGCAACTTCAGCGGCATCAGCGATTTGAGGCACTGTGGCCCGCTCGTAGCCGCGCGCCCAGAAGAGCTTTCGGGCGGCGTCGAGGATAGCCTCGCGCCGCTGCTGCTTCTCGCGTTCCCGTCGCTCGCGTGTGCCCATTCCCGCCTCACTGAAAGTATGTCATTGAATGAACTAAGTTCATTATACCATCGCCGGCTCTGTTTGTCAAGTCCTCGCCCCTATCTGTATCACTCCCGGGAGGGGGAAAGTGATACAGACAGACAACGGCGGCCACGGAAGCCCCCGGATCGCCAAAGCGCCATACTTGATCACATCCTGTGGGGGAGGAATTGAACAAGTATGGCGGGGAAGGGCGTAGAGCCGCCCGGATCGCCAAAGCGCCATATTCGATCACCTCCCGGCGGCGGGAGGGGTGATCCAGTATGGCGGCCGGGCATGCGGCCGGTCAGCGGTCGCGGAGGATGGAGAGCATGCCGCCGTCCACGAGGAGGGCGGCGCCGGTGATGTAGGAGGCTTCGTCGGAGGCCAGGAAGGCGATGGCGGCGGCAATCTCGTCGGGCGTCCCCGCGCGCTTGATGGGCAGGCCGTCGAGGGGCCGTGGCCGCCAGGCGGCGCGGTCCACCGCCTGGTTCGAGCGCGGGTGGAGCGAGGTGTCGGTGTTGCCGGGTAGGACGGCGTTGAAGCGGATGCCGCGCGAGGCGAACTCCACGGCCAGCCCCCGCGTGAGGCCGCACAGGCCGGCCTTCGAGGCGGAGTAGACCGCGTAAGGTGTATAGGTCGCTACAGAGTGAACGGAGGCGACGTTGACGACGCTGCCCGCTCCGCGGCTGAGCATGTGCGGCACGGCGGCGCGGCTCATCAGGAAGGCGCTCCTCAGGTTCGTGGCGAGCACCTGGTCGAAGAGCGCCTCGTCGGCCTTCTCGAGCGGCGCGCCCTTGGTGATTCCCGCGTTGTTCACCAGCACGTCCACGCGCCCGAAGGCCCTGAGCGTCTCGGCCACCACCCGCTCGCAGTCGGCGGCGAGCGCCACGTCGGCCTGGACGAAGATGGCCCTTCCGCCCGCCTCGGCGATCTCGCGGGCGGTGGCCTGGCCGCCTTCGGCGTTGCGGTTGGCCGCGCCGCACACGGCGGCGCCCTCGCGTGCCAGCCGCAGCGCCGTCGCCTTCCCGATGCCAGACGAGGACCCTGTGACAATTGCCACCTTGCCGCCGAACCTTGCGCTCATGCCGCGCCTTTCATCACGTGGGGAGGGGACCGTGTTTGCGCATGATCGTACTTGAGCGCAGACGCAAAGTCAATCCGGCCGGGGCTTGCAAAACCGGGCGGCGAAGCTATACTGGCAGCACCATTTGGGACGAAGGAGAAGCCCATGCGCGGCGTGAAGATTCTCAATGCGCTCAAGGTGGAGACCCGCGACTACCCCGACCTTGTGCCGGAGGGGGAAGAGGTGGTGGTGCGGCTCGAGGCCGCGGCCATCTGCGGCTCCGACCTCCACGGCCTCTATCAGCGGCCCGGCGAAAAGGCATTCATCCCAGGCCACGAGGGGGCCGGCGTGGTCGTGGCCGTGGACAAGCCCCGCTTCGTCAAGCCGGGCGACCGCGTGTGCATCGTCCCCGTCTACAACTGCGGGGTGTGCGACAACTGCCGCATGGGCTACGTCATCTACTGCCGCAAGAGCCGCGGCACCTACGGCTTCGGCCTCAACGGCGTCCACGCCACCCATGTCCGCATCTGCGAGCGCTCGCTCCTCGCCCTCCCCGACTCGATGTCCTTCGAGCAGGGCTGCCTGGTCCTCGACCCCGTGGGCACGCACCACCACGCGAACAAGCGGATGGGCACCAACGCCCGCCACACGGTCGCCGTCTTCGGCCTCGGGCCGATGGGACTTGGCGCCACCTGCGTCACCGCCTTCCTCGGCGCACGCGTCATCGCGGTTGACCCCATCCCCTTCCGCCGCGAGCTTGCCAAGAAGCTGGGCGCGGCCGAGGTAGTAGACCCCGCGGCCGGCGACGTGGCGGCGCAGATACGCGAGCTGACACGGGGCTACGGACTCGACCGCGCCTTCGAGTGCTCCGGCAAGCCCGAGCCCCTCTACATGGCCCTCGACCTCGTGCGGCATTTCGGCCATGTCGCAATCGTCGGCGAGCAGCCCGAGGCCAAGATCAGCCCCTCCAACCACTTCAACCGCAAAGAGATCACCCTCAGCGGGAACACCTGCTTCCCCCTCGGCGAGTTCGACGAGATCGTGCGCCTCTACGAGGCCGGCCTGCCTGCCGCCAAGCTCATCACCCACCGCTTCACCATCGAGCAAGCCGCCGAAGCCTACGCCACCTTCAACGCCGGCAACACCGGCAAGGTCATCTTCGTGCCCTGACCCCTATCGTCCTTCGTCCTCGTCCCTCGTCCTCGTCCCTCGTCCTCGACTCTTGCTCGCCCCCGGCCCACTCCGCCGGCTCCCCCCTGGTCCTGGCGGCCCTCTTCGATCCGTCTGACCCGACCGATCCGTCGGAGCCGTCGGATCGGCCGGCTTGGCCACAGCGGCGCCTCCGTTAGGAACACATGATCAACCCCTTTGCCTGCGGATTTGATCATCTATGGTCCGGGCGCCGATCTCATAACCACTTGCCCCGCAAGCCCTTACACCTACCGTGAGGCCCCCTTGCGCTGCCTACACATGATCACCCAGCGGTAGGGCGTGCATACGTGCACGCGGAACGAATGGCGCGAGACCTCGGCAGCGGGATTCCGCGTGCACGTATGCACGCCCTACCCGGCAAGCGAAGCCTGAGGCGGCTGCGCCACACGGCCACGCCGGGCCGGGCCGCGCCCTCGCGACTTTTCCCGGAAAATGCTCGACAATCGCCCCTCGCCCCCGTAAGATTGGCGCCCACGGAGGCGGCGCGCTCAGCATCCGCCTTCTTGGGCCGGGAGGGAGGAGATTCAGCAGCAATGAAGGGCACCATCCGGGCGGCGTTCGCGATTGGCCTGATCCTTCTCCCTTGCGCCGGCGCGCACGCGGTCACGATTGACTGGGTGACTGTCGGCGACGCGGGGAATGCCGCAGATACCAGGTACGACTACCCGCCCGGCTACGGCGCCGTGGGCTACGAGTACCGCATCGGCAAGTACGAGATCACCAACGCCCAGTATCGCGAGTTCCTCACTGCCAAGGCCTCGCTCGGGGATCCCCATGGGCTCTACAGCACAGACATGGCCGGCACGTACGGCGGCATCAGCCGCAGCGGCTCAGGGATAGTGGGCGACCCGTACGTCTATTCCGCCAAGGGCGGGGACTCGAACTGGGACAGCCGCCCGGTTTGCTTCGTAAGCTTCTGGGACATCGCGCGCTTCGCCAACTGGATGCACAACGGGCAAGGAAACGGGGACACGGAGACCGGAGCCTACCTGGGCATCGAGGACCAGGCCACCTTCGCGCGCCAGCCCGGCGCGCTCTACTTCATCCCGTCCGAGGACGAGTGGTACAAGGCCGCCTACTACAAGGGCGGCGGACTCGATGCTGGCTACTGGGAATACCCCACGCAGAGCGACACGTTGCCCACGTGGGAACCGCCGCCAGGCACCGACCTCGTAGACGGGTCGGCCAACTACTTTGATGGCTTCCCCAGGCCCGACCCTGCGTACTACAGCACCCCCGTGGGTGCTTACACAGCCAAGCCTTCAGTCAGTGCCTACGGCACCTATGACCAGGGTGGGAACATCTACGAGTGGACCGAGACAGGGGCCTCCCTTACGGATCCGAATGGCATCCGAGGCGGCTCGTGGGGTGGCGGCAGCATGGCGGCTTCGGACCGTAACGATACCGACGGCCCGTGGGACGACGACAGCGACAGAGGTTTCCGCCTCGCCGGTTCGCTGGAGCAGAGCGCCGCGATCCCTGAGCCTGCCACGCTGAGCCTGTTGGGCCTCGGCGTGGCCGCGCTGCTGCGCCGGCGCCGGGCGTAAGCCCTTCGCCCTCCTTGCGGACCGACCTCCCATCACGTGCGACAGCCTGTCGGAGTGCGGTCGCTTGAGACCGCTTTGGGCTTGCGAAGCGCCCAGCCCAACAGTGTCCACCCCCTCGTGGAGCGCCTCCGCCTACAGACACGGGGCACCCTCCGGGCGCACCCCGCCCAAGCCTACAGCGGCGTCCAGCCGCCGCACTCCGACAGGCTGACGCATGTGCCCAGGCGCCGCCGTGCGACCCCGGCAATCGGGGACCCCGCGCGCCGCCGGCTCTCCCCGAATCCGCAATTGCTTTTCTCCCCACCCAGACTATACTGCTGTGGAGAAGCTACCCGTGGCGAAAGGAGAATGCAATGAGGACCGCTGTGTCGCTAGTGGCCGTGTGCTTCGTCCTGGCGGCTCTGTCGGCGTGCGCGCCGAAGGCGCCCCGGGCCGGGGCACAACAGGCGCCCGCGCTGAGCGCCGCCCGCTGGGGCTACGTGGGCGGAAAGGTGGTGACCCGGGCCGATGCCGAGGTGAAGAACACCCAGGACAAGGCGATCTACCTCAACGAGCACTACGGCATGGCCGCCTACCGCATCGCCGTGGCGAACGGCGCCTACGCGGTGAAGCTCCACTTCGCCGAGACCTATGAGGGGATCAAGGACGTGGGGCAGCGGGTCTTCTCTGTCGCCATCGAGGGCAAGCCGGTGCTGCCCGACCTCGACGTGTTCAAGGAGGCGGGCAAGCAGAGCTTCGCCGCGGTCGTCAAGGAGTTCGAGGCCGAGGTCAAGGACGGCGAGCTGACCATCGAGTTCGCCCCCAAGGTACAGAACCCGATGGTCAATGGCATCGAGGTGCGGGCGGTGCGCAAGGGCAAGGCCCACGGCGCCGCGCTCCTCATCAACTGCGGCGCTGCGACCGACTACGAGGCCAAGGACGGCCGCATCTGGCGCAAAGACCAGGAATACCAGGCGCCGTAGGCTGGTGGGTTCGATCCGTCGGATCAGTCCGATCCGTCCGACCGGTCCTATCCAGGGAAGTGCCAGGAGACCCAATGACCCCGCGAGAAGTGGTCACGCGAGCGATCGAGTTCCGGCGGCCCGAGCGACTGCCCATCAACGGCTATGGCGCGGCGAGCGATGTCACAGGCATCGGCTACGAGCAGCCCAAGCCGCCCCAGGCTCAGGACGACCCGCTCACCGACCAGTGGCTCTGCCGCTGGGGGAAGACCGAGCTGGCCAACATGGGCCAGGTGAAGGGCCACCCGCTCGAAGACCTGGCGGAGATGAAGGGCTTCCCGTGGCCCGACCCCGATGACCCCCGCCGCTACGCCAACGTGCCGAAGGCGCTCGACGAGCTGGCCGCCGACCCCATCCGCCGCGACAAGTTCGTGGTCACCGGCATCTTCATGATCCTGTGGGAGCGGATGCACAGCCTCCACGGCTTCGAGAACTGCATGCTCGACCTGATGGACGGCCGCCCCGAGCTGCACGAGCTGGCCGAGCACATCGTGGAGTACGACCTGGGCATCATCCGCAACATGCACCGCATCGCGGGCAGCCGCATCCAGGCGCTGAACTTCACGGAGGACTGGGGGACGCAGAGCGACCTGCACATTTCGCCCGAGCTGTGGCGCCGCTTCTTCTTCCCGCGCTATCAGCGCCTGTTCGCCGCTATTCACGACTGCGGGTGGTTCGTGTGGATGCACTCGTGCGGGAGGATCAACAAGGCCATCCCCGGCCTCATCGAGGCGGGGGTGGACGTGTTGAACATGCAGCAGCCGCGCGCCAACGGCATCGAGGAGATCGCCCGTGACTTCGTGGGCAAGGTCTGCTTCGAGTCGCTCTGCGACATCCAGAAGACCCTTCCCGCGGGCGACCGCGGCGTCATCACAGCCGAAGCCGAGCAGCTCATGCGGACGTGGGGCACGCCGCGCGGTGGCTTCGTCCTGGGCGACTACGGCGACCACGTGGCCATCGGCGCCCAGCCGGAGACGAAGGACTTCATGCTCGGCGAGTTCCGCCGCCTCGACCCCTGGGCTCGAGGCTGGTGAGCTGTCCCTGCCCGTGTATGGCGCGGATTCCATAGCGCTCCAGAGCGCGTGACTCCGGGCCGTGGGCCGCGGTGCGGAAGTGCTGCCCTGCCGCGGTGTTGTGGGATCGCGCCGGCGCTGCGCTGCCCCTCGTTCGGCTGGCATGCCGTTTGCTCCCCCCTTTGGCCCGTGAGTACGACCTGTCGTTCGCAGCCGAGGAGGAGAGCAGCGGCCATGTCGCATCATAGCCCGCAGGGTGCTGCGCCGCGCCGAAGAGTGGCCCCGGTGGTCGCGATCGCCGCGGCGGGCCTTGCCCTGTCCGCGTCGTCCTTCTTGGCCGCATGGCAGTGGGAGAGCGCCAAGGCGCGGGCCTACTTCGAGCGCCTGGCCGCCGAGCGCGTGGGCGAACTGCGCGAGATGCTGGGCGTCGAGCGATTCGCCCTGGTGGCCGTCCGGGCCCTCTACGACGGCTCCGAGCGGGTGGAGCGAGATGAGTTCCACTCGTTTGCGGTGAGCTGCCTGCCCGATCTCCACGGCGTCCGAGCCATCGGGTGGGTGCCGCGGCTGCCGGCAGCGGAGCGGGCCGAGTGCGAGCGGGCCGCGCGGGAAGAGGGGGTGGCCGGCTACGAGATTCGGGAGATGGACGGCAAGGGGGGGCTGGTGCGCGCTCCGGCCCGCGCGGAGTACTACCCCGTGCTCTTCGTGGAGCCGCTTGCGGGCAACGAGCGCGCAGTCGGCTTCGACATGGCGTCTGATCCGAAGCGTTGGGAGGCAATGCAGCGTGCCCGGGACTTGGGCGCGGCGGTGGCTACTGGGCGGGTAGCCCCCGTGCGGGGGGCCGCGGATGAAGACAACGAACGCCTCCTGTTCCTCCCAGTCTATCGGGGCAGGCGGCCCTGCGCCACGGTCGCCGAGCGCAGGGCCGGTCTCCAGGGCTTCATCCTTGGTGTCCTGCGGCCCGAGGAACTCCTTGCCACTGCCATGCGGCGCCTGACCGCTGCCGGGGTGGACGTGCACCTCCACGATCTCTCTGCGGCCGAGGGGGAGCGGTTTGTGGCCTGCCGTACTGCCTGCCTGCCGGGCGAGCCGGCCTCCCACGCGGTGGCGGCGCCCCCGCAGGGGATACCTGTGCTCCGCGCCGAGCACAAGCTCAGCATGGGCGGGCGCCTGTGGTCGGTGGTCTGCGTGGCTACGCCCGAGTTTGTGTCGGGCGCCCGCACGTGGCTACCCTGGGCTGCCCTGGCGTGCGGCCTCACGCTCACGGGCGCTCTCACCCTTGACCTGGTGTCGCGACGCCGCCGCCAGGAGCGGCTGAGCAGGGTAGCGGCGCAACTGACCAAGGCCAACGCGACGCTCGAGGCCGAGGCGGTCGCGCGCCGGGCGGCCGCCCAGGGCATGGCCCGCGAGAACGCCAAGCTGGCGGCCATGATCTCCGGGATGGAGGAAGGGGTGGTCTTCGCGGACGCCAGTGACGTGATCATCGAGGTGAACGACTACTTCCTGCGCTTCGTGGGGCGCGAGCGCGCCGCGGTGGTGGGCCACTCCCTCTTCCGGTTCCACCACGGCCCGGTGGCCGAGAGCGTGCGGCGCGCAATCGAGACCTTCCGCGCCAGGCCCGGCTGCCCCCCTTATGTCGTCCAGCGCCGCATCGGCGAAGCCGAGCTGATCCTGCGCTGCCAGCCCATCTACCGGGACGGGGCCTACGACGGCGTGCTGCTCAACGTGGTGGACGTGACCGAGCTGGTCACCGCGCGCCACGACGCTGAGCGAGCAAGCCAGGGCATTGCCGAAGCCAACGCGCGCCTCGAACAGGAGGCCGCCGCCCACGCGCTCACCGCACGCAACATCCAGGCCCTCCAACGCCAGCTCGAGTTCATCCTCGGCGCCACCAAGACGGGCCTCGACGTCATTGACGCCCAGTTCAACCTCCGCTACGTGGACCCCGCCTGGGCGAAGGTCTACGGGGAGTGGGCGGGCCGGAAGTGCCACGAGTACTTCATGGGCCGCGGCGAGCCCTGCCCCGGCTGCGGCATCCCCGAGGCACTGCGGACGCGCCGCACCGTGGTCAGCGAGGAGACGCTGCCAAGGGAGAACAACAGGCGGATCCAGGTCACTACCATCCCGTTCCAGGACGAAGGCGGCGAGTGGCTTGTGGCCGAGGTGAACGTGGATATCACGGAGCTGGCCCGCCGGGCCGAGGAGCTTGCCAACGCCCGCAAGGCGCTGTTGAACATGGTGGACGACCTCGAGCGCGCGCGCCGCGCCGCCGAGGGCGCCAACCGGGCCAAGAGCGAGTTCCTCGCCAACATGTCCCATGAAATCCGCACCCCGATGAACGCCATCCTGGGCTTCGCCAAGCTCCTCCTGCGCGAGCCGCTCACCACCGACCAGCGCGCCTGCGTCGAGACCATCTGCCGTAGCGGCAACGACCTGCTGACCCTGATCAACGACATCCTGGACCTCTCGAAGATCGAGGCGGAGCGGGTCCAGCTCTCGCCCGAGATGGTGGACGTGGCGTCCGTCGCGCGCTCGGTGTGCGAGCTGCTCGAGGTGCGTGCGGCCGAGAAGGGCATCCGCCTGGCCGTCGAGGCCGACCCCCGCACACCCAGGGCGGCCATGACCGACCACGCGCGCCTGCGACAGATTCTCCTTAACCTCGTGGGCAACGCCATCAAGTTCACCGACGCCGGCTCCATCACGGTCTTCATCGCGCCCCACGACGCGGGCGGCGAGCACATCCAGTTCACCGTCGCCGACACCGGCATCGGCATCTCCCCGGACCGCCAGGAAGCCATCTTCGACGCCTTCGTGCAGGGCGACGGCTCGTTCACCCGCCGCTACGGCGGGACGGGCCTGGGCCTGGCCATCTCGAAGCGCCTCGCCGCGCTCCTGGGCGGTCGCATCTGGGTCGAGAGCGCCCCAGGGAAGGGCAGCACCTTCCACTTCACCATCCGCACCAACCTCGTGGCGGAGAAATCCGAAACCCGAAATCCGAAATCCGAAACGCCGGAACCGCCCGTTCCCGCCCCCCCTTCACTTGTCACTCCTCACTCGCCACTTGCCACTCATCAGGCGGCGGCCACGATCCTCGTAGCCGACGACAATCCGGTGGGCAGGGACTACGTCCGCCGCGTCCTCGAGCGCGAAGGCTACCGCGTGGCCGAGGCGGCCGACGGCCAGGAGGCCCTCGCTGCCGCACGCGGCGGGGCGGTGGACCTGGTGCTGATGGACGTGGGGATGCCGAGGATGGACGGCCTGGAGGCGACCCGCCGCCTCCGCGCGACGAGCCACGGCGCCCGCCTGCCCATCATCGCTCTCACCGCCCACGCGATGGCTGGCGACGAGAAAAGGTGCCGCCAGGCCGGCTGCGACGCCTACCTCGCCAAGCCCGTGGACCCCGATGAGCTGCTGCGCACCATCGCGCGACACCTCCCGCCTGAAGGCGGGGAAATCCGAAATCCCCAATCCGAGACCGCAAATGCGGAGACCGCCTGTGTCCAGTCCTGAGCCCTCGCCGGCCACGATCCTCATCGTGGACGACCACGCCGACGCCCGACGCCTCCTCGCACTCCTCCTCAAGTCCGAGGGATACCGCACCCTCCTAGCCCAGGACGGCCCCGAGGCCCTCCGCCTGGCCGAGGAGACGCCCGACCTGGCGCTCGTCATCCTCGACGTGATGATGCCGGGCATGGACGGCCTGGAGGTGTGCCGCCGGCTGCGGGCGAGGCCGAGCGACGCCTACGTGCCCATCATCCTCGCCACCGCCCTCAACGACGAGGAGCACCTGGTCCGCGGCCTCGCCGCCGGCGCCGACGACTACGTCGCCAAGCCCTTCAGCCACATCGAACTCCTCGCCCGCGTCCGCACCGCCCTGCGCCTCAAGGCCGCACTCGACCAGCTCGTCGCCGCCAGGGAGCTCGCCGCCGTCGCCGCAATGCAGGTCACACTCGCCCACGAAATCAACAACCCCCTCGCCATCGCCCAGGGCAACGTCGAGCTGGCCCTCGACGCCGCCGGCGGTCAGGAACCCCTCCACCGCCGCCTCCGCGCCGCCTACGACGGCTGCTCCCGCATCCGACAGATCGTCCAGCAACTCGTCGAACTCAAGCGCGTCCACACCACCACCTACCTCGGCCCCATCCGCATGCTCGACCTCGCCCACTCCACCACGCCATAGGGGCCTCCCCCTTCACAAAGGAGTATGGCTCCCGGTCTTGGCGGAGCCCTCGCGCTTCTTCAATCGTCCTCGTCCTCGTCCGTCGTCCTCGTTCTCGACTCTTCGCTGAAACAGCCAGGAGGATCGAGGACGAAGGACGAGGGACGAGGACGATAGCCGAACCGATGCACTCGGCAAGACGAGGAGTCATGCTCTTCACAAAGCGGTTGACTGCCCCGCCCAAACAGGCTATGCTTGATCCAGATAGCTTTCAGCGATTAGGCGGCGCCGTCAGTGGGGACAAGGCTGCCTAAAGGC
>VGYV01000028.1 GCA_016872855.1 Planctomycetota bacterium | reverse complement strand
CCGCCGCGAGTCGGACGTGCTGCCATTCTTTGTCGCCCTCGGCCAGCACCTTGAAGAACACCCAGGCTGCATCGTGGTTGGCCTCGTGGCGCCAGGAGCCACCCCACGAGATGTCGAACTGCACGGTTGCGGTCCGCGCATCGCGCGGGACCGCCGCCACGTTCTCGATCCGCACGGTGCCGGGGTGATCGGCCGGGCCACCGTACGCCGTGCCCATCCCCAGGAACAGGCCGCACGCGAGCGCAACCGTGGATGCGCAGGCGAGCTGGTATCGGCCATTCAACCGGCTCATGGGCGACTCCTTTCGCCGAACGGCCAAACACACCGACTACGGTCCTTTGCGCCAGGCGTCCAGTTCGCCGGGCTTGCAGAAGCCTACCGACCAGGCATCCCCGCTGAGGGAGCCGATGGGGAACTGCATCTCGGTGCCATTGAAGGCCACTGGCTGCGGCGGGGTGAAGGCGAACGCCAGATGCCACTTGGCACCTGGGAAGGCCAGCTCGGCGGCGGCGATCCTCAGCTCCGTGCCGGGCCTCGCCTCTACTTCCTTGCCGTTGGCATCCACTGCGATGATTCGAGCCCAGGCGGGCGCGCCCTGAGGGGAAGTCCACTTGCCCGGCACGGTGAAGTGCGTCGGGTCAAACCGGGTCCACCCGGCGTCCATGTGCGTGGTGATGCGGTCGGGCCTGAAGCTCATCCTGTACCGGCAGTCCCCATAGCCGCTCGGCGCCGCGGTCAGGGCGGCGGGGACAGATGACGGCCAGGTGTAGTTGTTCGTGCACCCGTCGAACAGCCAGGGCTTCTTCCCGTCGGAGAAGGTGAACAGCGGGCCGCCGTTCAGGCGTACCGCACCGTCGTCATCGGCCAGGTAGCGGGTCAGCCCGCTATCCATGTCCATCTCGACAATGTAGCGTGGCGCGCTCACTCGGAAGACATTGCGTTCGGGATGCCGGTAAACGTATTCCAGGACGGAATTGACCACCACGTGGAAGGGCAGGGGCGCGGTGCGGGCCTCCTGTGCGGCGTCCTCAACGCGGTAGCTGACGCGGTACGGGACGAGCTGTTTCCCCTGTGCCGCGTCTCTTCCCGCGATGAAGGTCACTGGCACTTGCGCCGTCGCGCCGGGTGCGAGGGGGCCGAATTGTGGCGCCGCGGGCTCAGCCGTGACCCCGGCCGGCAGCTCAAAGGCCAGGGTGCCAGCGATGCTCTGCCGCAGCGAGTTCTTCACGGTGAAGGCCACAGCCCCCCGCGCTCCCTGCGCCAGGCGGGCGACGGCCGCGCTCGGGGTCACCGGGAAAGGGCACTCCGGTTCCACCACCTGAGCCGGCTGCTTAGCGAGCAGCACGCCGAAGGCCAGGTAACCGCCTGCCGCCGTGGCTGTCGGAAGACTGAAGCCGCTCCACCCGCCCCGAGCGATCGTGGTGCCATCTCTGCGCACACGCAGGTAGCCGAAGTCCTTGAAGGCGACGTGAGTCTTCGGGTCATCGGCCGCGGCAAGCGCGTGCTCGGGCGCGCCCCGTTGCGGCCCGAAGGCCACGGCCGCATAGTCGGTGAAGTCGGCGGCGTCCACGCGCACGAGCACGGCATTGTCGGATTGAGCCAGCTTGCTGACCGCGCTGATTCGCGGCTTGGCCGCGTTGGCATACGGCTCGTGGGTGGCGGCGAAGACCGTCTGCCGGACGCCTGCTCGCCGCACGATAAGCATGCCCAGCGGATCGAAGGTGCGCTTCACTGCCTTTCCCAGCTCGATGCCTGAGACCCCGTGAGTGACCAGGGTGTTCGGCTCGGCGGCCATCGTCACGCGCACGGCAGCGGTGTGGGCATACCACTCGGGGCCGAACTTCCCCTTCCGGCTGCCCGGCTCCTCCCTGATGACAAAGTCGAGCGCCCAGGACTTGTCGGTGGCCATCGCCTGCCGGTCGCTCACCAGCCAGAAGCGTTTGTCCAGCGCATTCGAGGGTCTAAACGACTCAGGCTGCGCGGGCCGCGGCGCGCCGAAGCTGTGGAGCAGGTAGTCGAAGGTGCGTGGGGTAGGGCTGCTCGCCTGGAAGAGGTCGAGCAGATACTCGCGGGTGAGCAGCAGCGCGCGTGTCTGGGCGGCCCTCTCGAAGACGCCGGAGGCTGACGTCGCCAGGTACTTCACCTCTGGGGTGAAGGCGTGTCGCACGTCGGAAGGCTGTGCGGCCCGCGTATCCCCCTCATCAATCATGAGCGTGTTGTGGGCGATGGTGTTGCGCGTCCAGCCGATGTTGGCGTTCTCGTACTGGATCGCGTTGTAGTCCGGATAGAGCAAACGGCCCGCCCCGTGGAAGGTGATGCTGAACTTATCGTGGTGGTCGTGGCCGTAACCCTTGGTCATGAGCTGGAAGACCACCGGCGCGTCGCTGGTCCAGTAGGCGGAGGATTCCTCTGCGCGCAGGATCGCCAGCCCGTAGTCGGGCCACACTTTGGAGGGCGCCGGGGGGAATTCGCTTTTCTCCGGCAGCGGGCGCCGGTCTATGAGCGTGGGCGTGTACTCCGGGACCATCGCGACGAACGGCGCCAGGCGGAGGTCGCCAGAGGCGTTGTACGCCGCGATGAGGGCCTGGGTAGCATCAATCGCCGGGCCGGCCGGGTTGACCAGGAACAGGTCGTTGCTCGCGTTGGTGGCGCCGTCGCCATAGGTGGCGACGCGAATCTGGCCGGTCCCGTGCCCAGTCCGCTCGATGGGGTAGGCGCTGTCAATGTAGTAGTCCATCAAGCCCTTCGGGCTGCCGCCGTTCGGCGTTTTGGCGGCCCACCAGTCCCTGCCGTCGTACAGCGAGCGATGGCGTGAGACCACGGCCATGCAGTAGAGGTCGGTGTGGGCGATGGCGTAGATGGGCGCTTCGTGCCAGGGGCCGCCGTCCTTTAGCATGATATTGAGCACGGGGAGATACCCGCCGATCCGAGATTGCGGCTTGCGGTGAAAGCCCCAGTCAATCGCCTCGCGGTCCTGAATCGCCAGCCCGGCCAACGCGACGATGGACGTGGGCTTGAACACCAGGTTGGGCGTCTGCGTCCAGCGGTCCATTGAGCGCATCTTGAAACGCATGAAGGCCCTGATGCCGTCCTCAATCTCCTGGCGGGCCGCTGGCTCCAGCCCGTTGTATGCCCAGTCGAAGGCGGCATAGGGACTGAAGTCCGTGTCGTAGAAGACGTCGTTGAGTGCAGGCACCCCGGCCTTGAAGAACTCGGGATTGTCGAGCGCGCCTCGCGCGCGCTTCGTTGTTCCGGCGTTCGCGCCAAACTTGCCGAGCAGCCATTTCTGAGCGATGGGCACGTAGGCCGGGGCTTCGTCCAGCGCGTACATGAACGCGGCCAGAAAGCCATCGCCCTTGCTGGCGGCCTCGCAGATGCGCGCGTAGTCCGCCTTCGCCCACTCCTGGGTGGCGATCAACTGCCGAATGCGTGCTCGCTCCTGGGCGGGCATGAAGAACGGGCGCCCGTGCGCAGGGGCATCGCCGCTCTGCGCCAGGGCCACGGTGCCGCAGAGCCCCGCGAGGCTCAGCATGCGGATCAACGCAGGGTGCGGTGAGCGGATTGACGTGGTCTCTTCTCCTTCTACTTGGCCTCTACCTGGAGTCGGCCGAAACGGAAGTGTGCCAGCCACACCGCCCTCATCGGGGCCATCCAGTAGTAGTCGCTCGCGCTGCCCTTCCCCCGGGCCGTGCGGTGCCGCTCAAACTGGACCTCCACCGTCCCCCCCTGGCCTGCCGGGATGCCGAATGCACCGGCCGCGAACTCCACGCCGTGGCGGAAAAGAAGGTTCGAGGCGATCCCGAACCGGCCGCGCCGGGGCTGGAGCTGCGGCTTGCAGCGCTCGCACTTGCACAGCCCTCGCTGGTCCCAAAGGTCCATCGGCTCGAACCGGATCCACTTGGGTCCGGGGTGGCCGTGTTCGCCGAACCAGCCGCCTTTGCCGTCGTAGACGTCCTGCGTCACCTGCACGCGCGCCGCCAGGACCCCCGGCTGCGAGTAGCAGGGGTAGTCCGAGCTGCGCGTGCCATCTTCGCGGATGATCGCGGCCCAGTCCGGGTGGTCTTTGAAGAACCGACTCCCGAACCACCTGTCAGTGTGGTTGATGACGGGCATGCCAGTGCCGGAGCCTTCGCGCGTGACCCGCTGCCAGTCCAGCGGCGCAGACCAAATCTCGAATGCGCCGCTGCGCAACGGGAAGTCCGGTGCCAAGTCCAGGGTGTAATCCGATGGCACCGTGAGGGTCTTCACCGCCGGTGTCACGATGCCCAGCTCGGGGTCCTTCGGGACGTGGATGTAGAAGCGGTATCCGACAACACGCTCGAGAAACTCGTAAACGCCGTGCAGCGTGCCACGGTCCACCTCTTGCTTGATATTGCCCGCGCCGGCAGGCTTCACCTCGCCCAGGATGGCCACGCCGCGCGGGAAGGCGGCAATGCGCAGGCCCTCCGGCCTGGTCGGCAGCGCGAGCTTGTGCTGTTCGCTAACCGAGCTGCGGCCCACCAGCAGCAACGTGCCAGCCGTGGGCGCCTTGGCAGCCGGCACGATGTCCAGGCGCGCGCCGGTGGCCTTCTCAATGAAGCGCTGGAGTTCCTCCGCAGCATAGGCCACGGTGGGCGGCTTCCCCTTCGCCGCCCCCTTCCCAATAGGGATGGTGGTCGGGTCGTCCGCGATCACGATGGTAGCCGCCGGCTTGCCGTCCTCCACCAGCGCGACGGGCGCCGCCGCGAGCGCAACACCACCCAGAGCAAGCAGGCACCCAAGGAGTCCCATCGTCAACGCGGTATGCATAGCGGCTCCTCCCTCAAGGGCCATCACTTCCTGCCCCCAGCAGTTGGAATCGGGCGACGGCGAACAGCCAGGCGCCGAAGTTGGTGCCTTCCTCGAACTCCGCGATTCGCATGAAAGCCGCCATGAACGTCCGCTGAGCCGCCTCGTCAACGTCCCCTCCCGGCGGGCAGTGGGCCGCCACCCAGGCCCGCACAGGCTCTTGATAGCGCCGGACGGTGGCTTCCATGGCCGCCCTGTCGCCTTGCCGGGCGCGGCGGATAGTCTCGGGGCTCAGGTTGCCGAAGCTGGGGCTCATCATACGTCTCTCCATTATAGCAATGGCAGCAATCGGGGAAAGGTCACCGAGCCACAGCGGTCCCAGGGCGATGGGGCAGGGAGCCAACAGGCCGCCAAGAGGCGGGGTGCAGTGGCGGTGTGTGTGTCTGTCGCGTTGGGGTTGCGGGTTGCCGGGGCGAGGGAGACAGAGAACGACGCAGCCTCACGAGCTGCGTGTGAGTGCTCGGACAGTGCGTGAGGCGGCTTCGGCCATGCCCAGGATGTTCTCCCAACGCCGGACGGCAAGGTCGGCCAGGAAGACGGCAAGCAGGGCCGCTAGGAGGAGCGGGGCAAGCTCGATGAAGCGGGAGTGGCCCTTCCTGCCCGCCGGCAGCGCGGCATCGGTCTCGCGGAGGAGGGTTCCGCCGGTGAGCTCGCAGACTCTCTGGAGGAGGGGGAGGTTGATCCGCCCAGCGGCGGCCTCGCCGGAGACGTTGTGGACGATGCCCGCCGAGACGACATCGGAGCCGCAGCGGGCGCGGATGAGGTAGACGCCAGGTTGGTCGGGGCGGAAGCGTGCGGAGTAGCGGCCAGGGCCTTCCTGCTGTAAGTCCATGCGGGCCAAGGGTTCCATGCTCGAGCCTAGCGAGTGGGCGGGGATGAAGAAGACATCGGCGTCCACCGCCGCCTGGTTCCTGAATTGGGCGGGGTCCTCGAGCAGGTCCACGATGGCTCGGGCTTCCTGGCCGTGCTCCTCGACGCGGATGTCCATGTGTTCGCCCTGGGGCTCGCGCGCGGTTTCGCGGAGGACTTGTGACCAGAACTGGGCGTAGCCGCTGGGCCAGGCGGTGATCCAGAGGGCGGCCCAGCGGGACGTGCAGTCGGAGGTGAAGGCGGTGACTTTGCCGAGGCCGAAGCGCCAGTGGGCGAGGAGGGGCTCGGCCGTGTCGGTGACCAGGGGCACCTGGGCGGTGGCCTTCGGCCGCGTTTTCACGCAGCCGAGGAGGAGTGGGGCCGTGTCGGCCGCCCAGCCGCGCAGCATGGGGTGGCGCTCGGCCTGGCGGGGCGCGAATGCCTCCTCGCGGATGACGCGGCCGAGGTGGACCATGGCGTCCTGGGTGAAGATTTGGGGGATGTTGGCTGGGTCGAGGGTCACGTATGATTTGCCTCCGCCTGCGGCGGCGATGCCCTGGAGGAGAGGGACGTCGGCGCCGTCGCCGACAGCGACGGTTGATACGGTGATGCCCTGGGCGCGCATCTGGGCTGCGAGGGCCTGGAAGCCGCTGCCCTCGGTCTGGCCATCGGAGAGGACGATCATGTGCTTGGCCTTGGCTCGGACGCTGCCCAGGCCGTCGTAGCCGAGGGTCATGCCGGGGTACATGTTTGTCCCGCCGTCGGCGTTGATGGCTGCGATTTGGGCGGCGATGGCGCTCTTGGAGCTCACGCGGGTTGTGGGCACGATCAGTGTGGCCTGGGAGTCGAAGGCCACGACGCACACGTGGTCCTTGGGCTCCAGGAGGTCCACGGTGGCGATGGCGGCGGACTTGCAGATCTCGACCTTGTGGCCGCTCATGGAGCCGGAGCGGTCAACGACTAGGGCGAGGGCGGTGGAGGCGCGTTCCTCGGTGTCGGGCGGTTTGAGCTTGACGGGCAAGATGTCCTCGATGGGCGTGCGCCAGTAGCCGCCGGCGCCGAAGGAGTGCTTTCCCCCGATCATGAGGAAGCCGCCGCCGAGCCTCTCCACGTAGTCTCGCAGGAGGGCCATCGTGCGGCCGGTGAGCTTGTGGGCGGGAACGTCGGAGATGATGACGCCGTCATAGCCTGCAAGGTCCTGGAGCGTGTCGGGCACGGCGTGGGGGGGGCGGACATCCAGGCGGATGCCCTCGCGGGCCATGGCGTCGGCCAGGTAGCGGGCCTCGGTGTGCTCGCCCTCGACGTAGAGGAGCAGCGGGCGCCCCCGCACGTCGGCCAGCGTCATCGCCTCGTCGTTCTCCGGGAGCGCGTCGGCGGCGAAGCCCTCGACGCGCGCGCGATAGGTGTAGAGGCTGCGGCGCTCCGGGGTGCGGCGGAAGACGACCGAGGTCTGGGCGCCGGCGGCGAGCTTGAGGGGGCGGGAATCCACCTCGATGCCGTTCTCGAAAAGCCGGATGCGCCCCTCGCCGGCGAGGGAGCTCTCGACGTCGGCGGTGAGCGCGAGGCTGGCGCCCTCGTGGAGGCGGGAGCGGCTGGGGCGGAGGGCAACGAGGCGCACGTCGGGGCGCGGGGCGCCTGCGATGGGCACCGCATCAATCACCACTCCGGCGACCGCTGCATCACGGGCCGCCCTCTCGAGGTCGCCTCGGGTCTGAACGCCGTCGCCGACGAGCACGACTCGGCGCGAGGTGCCGGCGGGGAAGAGTCCGCCCGCGAGGGCCACTGCGGCGGCGAGATCGGACTGATGCCCGTCCTTTGCCAGCAGGGCCTCGTCGGGCGCCAGGCCAGGGCGCTCCCTGGCAGGGAGGCGGCGGACCGTGGCGGAGGCGCCGGCGGAGACGAAGCCGACATATGTCCCCCCGTGCAGCGCCGCGGCGAGGGCGTTGGCCCGCTCGTAGGCGGCCGTCATGCCCCCGACGCCTTGGCTCTGCGAGTGGTCCATGACGAAGACCACCGCCTGGTCCTCGGTCGTCTTCTGCCACGCTGGGCCTGCGAGGGCCAGGAGCGTCAGGGTCAGCACCAGCGTGCGGAGGACCATGAGCAGGCGGCGCCGCCGCTGCGACATGGGGTGCACCGTGCGATGGTGGAACCACGCCACAAGTGCCGCCAGGGGCAGCACCAACACGAGCACGAGAGGCTGTGCCCAATCCATCGTTGCCGCCCTCCTCCCGCCGTGTCGTCTCTCTATCCCGTTATTCGCCTTCCCGGCTCCCGCACTCACCGGCGTCAGTACACCGCGTGCCGGTGGAACAGCCAGCACTCGAGGACGAGCAGTGCCAGGAGGCACCAGAGGAAGAGCGCCGTCAGGTCGCCGCTGAGGAGCGAGGGAGAGCGGGAAGTGGGGCGCTCCTTGCCGATGCGCCCTTCGCCCTCCGCCTCTCGCTCTTCGCTCTCACGAGCGGGCAGAAGGGACTCGCGTTCGGCGAGCAGGGCGGCGCTGCCGGCCTCGCCACCGCCCGTCTGCCAGAGGCCCACGCGGTCCAGCTCCGCCCAGCGGCCCCGCACCGGCGCGGCCTCCTGCCGAAGGCCCCCTGCCGCCGGCACCGACCAGGTGACGGGTGAGCCGTCGGTGGCGATGAGCTCGCCGGTCTTTCGGCTGTTCCCGCCGTGGGCCGCCATCGCGGGCTGAACCGACCAGTATATGGCGTTGCCGACGAGGATTGGGTAGGAAGCCATGAGGGGCAGATGCTCACAGTTCTTCGGGGCGAAGGCCATGACGACGATGCGCTGGCCGCGGGCCTCGCCGGCGGCCAGGAGGGGGCCGGAGGGGCCGACCCAGAGGGGCTGAAGCGGCCCGTCGGACGCCACGGCCTGGGCCTGGGTGAGCGCGACCCGCCCGCTGGCCACGCCGTAGAGCAGCGGGTGGCGTTCGGCGGCGACGCGCACGGACTCTACGGGGACCCCGCCCCTGATGGGTGCGACCTGGAGCGGCCCGCAGGCTCGGGGTGGGTTGACGGCTACTACCGCCACGCCCTCTGGCCAGGCCTCGGGGAGCCAGCCATCGAAGACCGCCACGTCGGGCGGCTCCTTGGGCGGCCAGGCGGCCGGCCCGCCCTGGAACACCTGGATCTCCCCCTCGGCGCCCAGCGAGCGGAGGGCAAGCTCGGTGAAGGGGTCGGGGTCCTTGGCCACCCACAGCACGCGGACGGGGCGCAGCTCGGGCACGCGGGCGTGGACAGCGTCGTCGAGGGGCAAGGCGTCGCCAGGCGCCGCCACCACGATGCTGAGGACGGCCCCCTCGCCTGCCGTCACAGGGATGAGCAGCCGCTCCGCGAAGGGCGAAGGGCGTGGGGCGTCGGGGGAAGAGCGTGGGGCGGGGGAGGGAGGGCGAGGGCCGAGGGTGAGCTTGCGAGTGGCGGTGAGGCGCCCGTCCACACGAACGTCGAGAGCGGCCTCCAGCGGCCCCGGGGCGACGGCGTGCACCTGCACGAATGCCTCGAAACGCGAGGGCTGCATCGGCAGGCGCCGCATCTGAAAGGCCGTGATGCCGGCGTTGACGGGCCGCTCCAGGGGCACGCACAGGGTTTCGAGCGAGACGTCTGGGGGGAGTGGGGCGTGGGGCGCAGAGCGTCGGGAGTAGGGCGTAGGGCGTGGAGAGTAGGGCGTGGGGTGCCCTTCGCCGGTGCGCTCTTCTCCCTGTGCTCCGCGCCCTTCGCTCCGCGCCCCACTCTCTTCGCCCTTCTCCCTACGCCCTTCGCTCCTCTCCCCGCTTCCTTCGCCCGGCAGCCCGTCGGTTGCGTGCCAGATGGCTGCGGGCGGGTCGAGGGCGGCCAGGCGAGCGGCGAGGCACACGGCAGCGTCGGGGTCGCCTTCGATGGGCCTGACCTCCACCGCGGCGAGAGCGCGCGCGATCTCGCGGCGGTCAAGGGTGAAGGGCTGGAGGATGTCGGGCCTGCAGTCATAGGCGATGGCCATGACGGCCACGCCGCCCGGCAGGCCGGCGAGGCGCTCGCCGAGGATGGCCTTCGCCGCATCGAGGCGGCTGACGCCGCGGCCGTCCGCAGCCGCCATCGAGGCCGAGCGGTCAATCAGCACCACCACGCTCCTGAGCGAACCTGCCCGCGGCGAGACGACAGGGCGAGCCAATGCCGCGACGACGGCCAGGATGGCCAGGATGTTCAGCAGCAGGGAGAGGAGCCTCTTGAGCCGCCGCAGCCACTCCGATTCGCGGTGCTCGCGCGCGAGGGACTTGAAGAACAGCAGCGTGCTCACCCGCACCGTGCGCGGCTTGCGGCGGAACAGGTAGAGCACAACCGGCACGGCGATCAGCAGCGCCCAGACGAGGTGTGCGGGGTGGAGGAAGCGCATGCTTCACCTTACCCCCCTGCCAGCGCGCTGCCGCGGGCGAGGAGGCCGAGGAACATCTCTTCAAAGGGCTGGTCAGTGGCCCAGGCGACGTAGTTGATCTGGCGGCGCATGCAGGAGCGTTCGAGGGCGTCGCGATAGTCGCCGAAGGCCCTGGCGTAGGCCTCCAGCTCGCGGCGGGTGAGCCAGATGCGGCGCGACTCGGCGGTCTCGACCTCGATGAGCTGGGTCTCGCCCTCCAGGTTCGGCTGCATCTCGTGGGGGTGGAGGACGTGGATGACGTGGGTCTCCGCGGGCCACGCGATGGTGCGGGAAAGGGCGTCCCACGACTCCTCGGGCAGGCGGCCGAAGAGGTCGGAGATGATGAACACGATGCCGCGGCGGTCGCGGCCCGGGCGGAACTGCCGCAGGCTGGCAACCAGGTCGGTCACAGAGTCGAACTCGAGCGCCGTGAGACACTGAAGGAGGGCGTGGACGTGGCCCTGGCCCTTCAGGGGGGGCATCTCGCGGCGCGCGTCGGGGCCGAGGGTGAGGAGCGAGACGCGGTGCTGGCCGATGAGGCCGAGGTAGGCCAGTGCCACGGCCAGGCGCAGGGCGGTGGAGCGCTTCTCGGCATGGGGCTCGTACATCGAGCGGCTGCGGTCGAGCAGGATGTGGATGTGGAACTCCTGGACCTCCTCGAAGATTCGGATGAAGAGGCGCTCGTGGCGTGCGAAGAGGCGCCAGTCAATCGCTCGATAGTCGTCGCCCGCGGTGTAGTGGCGGTGGTCCTTGAACTCGCGGGTGAAGCCGGCCGCTGGGGTGGCCTGGAGGCCCTTCTTGCGGAGCTGGCGGCGCTTGCGCAGCTTGAAGAAGAGCGCGCGCAGGCGGCTGAGGAACTTGGGGTCGAAGAGCTCCGCCTCACCGCTCATGGGCCTCGCGCTCCACCAGGGCCGCCAGGTGGCAGGGGCTGAGCGTGGCGTAGAGCGTGCCGCCCGACACGCAGTTGGCCATCGGCACGCAGTTCGCCTCGTCCTCTACGACCCCCTGCCAGTAGTAGACCCAGTTAGGACGATCGCGCTCGTGTCCGGGCCCCAAGGGCTGCGGCGGGGTCCTGGGCCTCACGGCGATGCCGCCCGGCCAGCCCACCTGGAACACTCGCTCGCACGTGGCGGCATTGAGGCAAAGGATACCCTCGGGGCCGGTGGCGTAGACCATCGTGCCGTCGAGGGCGAGATGCAGGCGCGGCTCCCGCGCATCCTTCACGAGCGAGCCGAGTCCATAGGTTCGCACCGTCCCATTCCGCGTGTCCGCCAGGGTTAGTTGGGTGTCTGCGAACACGCAGGCGATGTGGCCAGCGAGGCCGATGAAGGTGCCTGTCACATCGGGGATGGTCCGTGCTCCCACGGGGAGGTCGAGGCTCAGGATGTGGATGCCCCTGTCAGGGCCGCACAGCATGAGCTGCCCGCCGGTGAGGAGGCCGAACTTGTCGCCGCGGTGCTCCCCCGCGGCCCAGGCGACCGCTGGGGCGGCGAGCATGAAGCCGCGGCTGAGCATCTCCCGCTCGGCCTCGGGGTCCGCTGTGCGCTCCGCAAGGGTGACGACCGGAGGCGCGGGCTGGTAGCCGCCACGGCCGCCCCGCCAGTAGGGCCCCCCGGGGGCGTAGTGGGGCGCGAACGATTGCTGTGTTGCAGGGGAGCCTTCGACTGCGAAGGTGGGGCCGTCCTCGGGCTCCTTGATCTGCACGGGGAACTTGGCGAGGCCCGTGGGGTCGAATGACCACACGACCTCGCCCGTCGTGGCGTCGAGGATGGCCGAGGCGCAGCCGTAGACGAGGAAGCGGTCACCGCTGAGGCTGGCGCCGGAGCGGAACCAGGACGGGCCGAGCGGGTCGGCGGCGGGGAGCGCCCTCTCCCAGAGGAGCTTGCCGGTCGCGCGGTGGAAGGCGGCGGCGTGGCCGGTGACTGGCTCGAAGGCCAGCACGCCCCGCGGGTGGAGGCAGAGGACGGCGTTGAGCTGCGGGAGTTCGATGCCCTGGACGCGCTCGATCTCAGCCTTCCACAGCAGCTTGCCGTCCTTCGCGGCGAAGCAGCTCACGGTGCCTGGGCCGGGCATGTAAATGCGGCCTTCGGTGTCGGCCACGGGCAGCGGCGGCAGACGGGTGGGCATGCCCTCGTCGTAGTCGTACACTCGGCGAGCATAGCGGACGCGGCCGCGATGGACGTAGCGGGGGCTGGGGAGCCGGTGGCGCGCGAGCCACTGGAGGGCGGAGTCCACCTGCCCGGGTGCGGCCTGTGCCTGGCCGGCCCCTTGTGCGCTCCGCTCCCACAGGAGCTTGCCGGTCTTGCGGTCGAGGCACGACATCCCGCCCGCCACATCGCACACAAGCAGCCGCGCGTCGTCCAGCGGCAGGGCCTTGGCGATGGGTACGCCGGAGAAGCTCTCAAAGACCCATTGGACCCTCAGGGGTGGGAGGGGGCCGGACCTGTCAGCGGGCCGGGGCCTGGCCGGCTCGGAAGGCTTGGACGTGAGCGCCGCTCGGGCGTTCGCCAGCGAGACCCCCAGGCCGTCGGGGAAGACGATCCCCTGGAACGGCTCCACCGTGTCCTGCTCCTCGCCCGGCTCTGGGGCGTGGGGCGTCGGGCGTGGGGCGTCGGGCGTGGGGCGCTCGTCGCCCTTCGCTCCACCCTCCTCGCTCTTTCGCTCTGCGATCAGGCGCTCGAGGTCCCGGATGGCCTGGTCGCGCTCCTTGGGGCGCCCGAGCCGGTTCAGGAGGAAGGCTCGGGTCCATGCGATCCAGAGTGGATGGCGGCTGTCTGCCTTCGCTGGACCGCCGCTGGCGCCGCTCGTGGCGCGCTCGGCGGAGTCGAGGAGCGCGAGCGCTTCGGCGAGGGGGCCTGGCCGCCCGTCGGCGACCAGGGACGCGATGGAGCGCCAGGAGGACGCGGCGAGATGGCGCTGGAGCAGGCCGCGTGTCTCGGCGGCCAGGGGCATCTGCTCGACGCCGGCGAGGAGGCGCCGGACGGCGGCTCGCAGCGCAGCCTCGTCGCCGCGGATGGCCAGGAGGGCGAGCCGGCGCTCCCAGTGGGCGCGGTTGGCAGGTTCGAGGGCGGTGAGGCAGGCGAGGATGTCGAGCACGGTTTGGGGCTGGCGGAGGTGGGTCTCGTAGATGCGCTGGAGGCCCGCCAGGACGCCTGGGTCGCGGATGGCGGTGACCTTGATCTCCTCGAGGAGCGCGGTGACGGGGCGGTGGCTGTCGAAGGACTCCTCGCGGAAGGCCCCGGCGTAGAGGATGGCGAGGCGGGCGCGGTACTCGTCGGCGTTCTGCGGGTCGTCCTTCAGGAGGGCCTGGAGCTGTTCCTGGACGGACTTGGCCTGGGCCGGGTCGCCGCTGGCGAGGTCCACGAGGCGGCGGCGGAGCTTGAGGCGGACGTCGGGCGGAGGGTTCTCGTCGAGGTCGTTGCGGAGCATTTGGGCCGCCTCGGCGCGCTGGCCGCAGCGGGCCGCCACCTCCGCGAAGGCCAGGCGCCGCTCGACGCGCAGAGGCGTCCACGGGCCGCGCTCCAGGGCCACGCGGGCACGCTCCTCCTCCAGGAAGTCGTCGAGTGAGCCGGCGGGCTCGTTGAGAGCAACGGCGGCCTCGAGCCAGCGGCGGTAGAGGGCGGGGGTGTCGCCCAGGCGGCGGGCGTCGAGGAGGAGCTTCTCGCCCGATGCGCGGTTGCCCTGGCGTGCTTCGATGCTGGCGGCGAGGAGGCGCAGGTCGAGGCTGTCGGGGCTCTGGGCAAGCCCCGCCGCGGCCGCGGCGTGGGCTTCGCGGTAGAGCTGCTGCTGGAGGAGGAACGTGGCGGTGTCGAGCAGGGCCTCGATGGGGGTGTCCTTGGGCAGGGGGGCGGCGAAGAGCTCGCGGAGGCGCTGTGGCGCGCCTGCCGCCAGATGGGCGTCGGCCAGCTCGCGGCGCACGTCCAGCCGGTCGGGCGCGAGGGCCAGCAGGCGGCCGAGGAGCTTCGCGCTGTCGGACGCGAGTCCCGAGGCGCGCAGGAAGCGGGCGACGTCGAGGAGCTGGCTCGCCCGCTCGGCGTCGTCGAGCGCGGCGAGGAGGACGTCGAGTTCCTTGACAGCCTCGCCGCGCTGGCCGAGGAGGAAGAGCGACTTGGCCCGGCACAGGCGCAGGTCCCTGCGGTCGGGGGCGGCGCGGAGGCGTTCGGCGAGGTATGCCTCGCGGCCGCGCTCGTCGCGCAGGCGGTCGAAGAGCTCGAGAGGCTGCTTTTCGATTCGGGCGGAGTTGGGCACGTGGCGGCCGCTCTCCAGGAGGGCGTCGAGGGCCTCGCGGCGCAGCTCGAAGGCGTCGAGAAGGTGGGCGAGGTGGAGCGCAGCCGCCTCGTCGGCCGGGCGAGCTGCGGCCTGGCTCCGCGCCTCCTTGAGCATGGCCTGGCGCTCGGCCTCGGAGCGGACGAGGGCAATGCGGCGGCGGACGATCTCCTGGCGCTGCCAGTAGTCGGGGGCCAGGCGGCCCAGGAGGCGTTCGAGCCGCGCGGCCGCCGCCTCCGAGCGGTCCAGCGCGACCTCGGCGGACGCTGCGGCCGCCTCGATCTCGACCGCCGTCTCGGGCGCGGGCGATGCCTTGCCCGCTGCCTCAAGCGTCTGGAGGGCAAGGGCTGGGAACCCGAACTGGAGCATCCTGCGGGCGAGGTCGAGCGCTCCGTCGGGCGCGCGGGCAAGTTCGCTGGCGAGGGCTCTGAGGTGTTTCTCGGCCAGGTCGCGCCTGTCAGCCGCCAGGGCCTGCGGGAGAAAGGCCTCGAGCCAGGCGACCTTACGCGCGAAAAGCGCCTCTGCCCCGATGGCGCGGTCCAGGGCGAAGAGGGCGCCGGGATCGTGCACAGCGCGCAGCGCTTCGTAGAAGAAGTAGTGCGCGAGCGGCTGGTCAGGGTAGCGAGCTGCAGCGCCTTGAGCCGTCGAGACCGCTGCCGCGTCGTTCGTCCCGGTCAGGAGGCGGACGAGGACCAGCGTGGCATTCAGGTCCGCCGGATAGCGGGCGAGGTGGGTGCGGTAGAGCTCGATGAGCTCCCCTGTGCGGTTGGCCTCGCGGTAGAGGGCGACGAGGCGCTCGAAGGGCGCTACGAGCGAGGGGTCGTTGTGGAGGGCCGCCCGCAGGGGCAGCGAGCGGGCGGCGAGCCCCTCCGCCGGCTCGGCGGCGTATGCTGCCGAGCAGAGGAGCGCGAGGGCGAAGAGCGAAGGGAGTGGGGCGAAGGGAGTAGGGCGAAGGGCGAAGAGCGCAGGGCGCGAAGCGCAGGGCGAGCGGGTGCAGCAGGTCTTGCGCCCCGCGCCCTTCGCCCTATGCCCCCCGATCTTCGCCTTTCGCCCCACGTTCTTCTCCCTGCGCTCCTCGCCCCACTCCCTACCCTCTTCGCCCTACGCCCTACGCCCTTCGCTCTCCGCCCCACGCTCCTCGCTCTGCGCCCCCTGCGCCGGAGTGGGCACCTGCTCGATGATCTCGCCGATGAGGCGGTCGGGGTCGATCGATTCGGCTTCGCCCTCGAAGTTGAATATGATGCGGTGCCGCAGGGCCGGCTTGGCCACGGCATGGACGTCGGCGAGGGCCACCGCCGTGCGACCGTCGAGGACGCAGCGGACCTTTGCCCCCCGCACGAGGGCCTGGAGGCCACGCGGGCTGGCGCCGTAGGCGACGTAGCGGCTCACCGAGGCCAATGCTCCCTCGCGCTCGCCGTGGGTGGCCAGCACGAGCGATGCTGCATAGCGGGTGAGCGGGTCGGCAATAGGCACCCAGGTGAGCAGCTCCTGCATCTGGAGAATCTCGGTGCCCGACACCACCACGGCCAGCTCCGGCTCGCCGAAGCGGGTGGTGCGGCGCGAAATCTCCACCAGGTCATCGAGGTTGGGAAAGGGGACGCGCAGCTTGAAGAAGAACCTGTCGAGCTGCGCCTCGGGCAGCGGATATGTTCCCTCCATCTCGATGGGGTTCTGGGTGCCGAGCACGAAGAAGGGGGCGGGGAGCTCGAACCGCTCGCCGCCCGCCGTCACGCACCGCTCCTGCATCACCTCCAGCATCGCCGCCTGGGTCTTCGGCGTCGCGCGGTTGATCTCATCCACCAGCAGCAGGTGCTTGAAGACCGGCCCCTTCTCGAAGCGGAACACGCGGCGGCCGTCCGGGTCCTCGCCCACGATGTGGGTCCCCAGGATGTCGGCCGGCATCAGGTCGGGCGTGCACTGCACCCGCCCAAAGGTGAGGCCCAGCACGCGCGCAAGCACGCGGACGAGATAGGTCTTGCCAATGCCAGGCACGCCTTCGAGCAGGACGTGTCCCTGGGAGAAGAGGGCGACAAGGGTGTCGGTGACCAGGTCGTCGTAGCCGACGATGGCTTTCTGGATTTCGCGTCGGAGGCGCCCGAAGCGGTCGGCGAACGCCTTCAGGCGTTCCTCGAGCTCGGCGGGCTCAAGGCTTGGCGGCTGGCTCATTCTCGATACGCCTCCTGAGCGTGGAGAAGTAGCGGAGGACCTGCTCGCGGCGCAGCAGGGGGAGGGGCTCCTCGGCGAGGGCCTCCTCCTCGGCGCGGAGGAACTGCACGGCGAGCTGGCGGGCCTGGCGGGCCGCCTCCTCGGAATGGTTCGTGCCCTCGATGGTGCGGACGTCCGACGGGCCATCGCCGCGCAGGGCGACCGCCACGCTCTGTGTCGTCCTGGGCCTGATGGGCGCGGTGGGCCGTCCCCCGTAGGGCGCCGTGCCGCGTCCCGCGTGGAGGCCGCCCGGCTGCGCCCCTGCGGCCCCCATGCCGTCGGTGCCGGGCACTGGGGTCATCCCGGCCCCCTGGCCCGCGCCCTGGGAGCCTGACTGGCCGGAGCCGGTTCCCGGCACGGGGCACCGGCCGGGCACGCCGCTGGGCGCGCCTTGGCCGGCAGGCGAGGGCCGCGGCCCCATCGCCCACCGGGGCAGGGGCATCGCGCCGGAGGCCGAGGCCGCCCCGTCGCCCGTGGGCGTCATGCCGTTGGCGCAGCTCTGGGCGAGGCGCTGGACCCCCGCCTGTTTCCCCCCGAAGATGCGCTGGCCGGTGGCGCGGAGGCTCTGGGCGAGCTGCTGGAGCTGCCGCTGGCTATGCTGGCGCTGGGCCGCCTGGGCGAAGTGCCGAGCCAGCGCCTGGAAGGAGTCGGCGGCGCCCTTGGTGTCCCCTGCCTGGAGCTGGCGGTGGGACGCCGCGAGGTGCTTGCCGATGGCGCGCTGGCGATCGGCGTCCGTAGCGGCCTTGAGGGCCTTGTCGAGTGCTTCCTCGATGCGCTTCTGCTCGTTGCGGGCAAGGGCGTCGGTTCGGAGGCGTTCAGCGAGCTTCTCGGCCTCTGCGGCGATCTTCTGGAGGGCGCGGGCGCGCACTTGGCTGGCGAAGTCGGAGGTGTCGGCGTGGCGCTCAAGCTCGGCCAGCGCGGCGGAAGAGAGAAGCTCGTCGGCCCCGACGCCGAGGGACTCCGCGAGCTTCTCGGCGGCGGCGGCGCGGCGCTCGAGTTCCTCGAGCACCTCGCGCGGGGTCTCGCGGCTGAGGCCCTCGAGCTGCTTCGCGGTCTCCTCGAGCGAGCGCTTCAGCTCGGCGGCCGCCTTGCGTTCCTCGGGCGTCAGGCCCTTCAGGGGGTCAAGCAGCGTCTTCCCGTCGGCGACGGCGGCGGCCTCGCGTGCCGCGCGGGCGGCTGCCTCGGGGGTCAGGGCATCGTCGGTGTCCGGGCTTGCCCCTCGGAGCGCCGGGCCTAGGATGGCGAAGGCAAGGATGGCCGCGGGCGCGGCCCACACGCGCCGCGGCACCCTGACCGGCACGTGCCGGGCGAGAAGCGGCAGCTCGGCTCGGAGGCGCTCGACGGCCTTCGCCAGGTGGAGGCGCTCGCCGGGCCCCGGCTCGCGCAGCCGCGCGAAGCTCCAGGCCGACAGGAGCATCTCGTGGCGCCCCGCGCGCTCGTCCCAGAAAGCCATCGCCTCTGCCTGCCCGGGGCGGCGAAGCCACGCCCACGCCGCCGTGGCCAGGAGCCAGAGAAGGAGCGTGAGAGCGTGAAGGCTGAGGGAACTGGAGCGCGGCACGACAGGGGAGGTGGCGGCGACGACGATGCAAAACGGCAGCACCGTGCGGCCCAGGAGGGCCGCCCAACCGGCCGCGACGCATCGGCGGACGACGCGGTCCGCCGCAGCATCGAGCTGCCCGCCTGCGCCCTTCGCCCCTCGCCCTTCGCTTTCCGGGCGGTTCTCCGTCATTGGCTCATCTCGTCGAGGAGCGCCCTGACTCGGCGGCGGACCTCGGGGTCGTCGGCCTGCTTGAGGGCCTCCTCGAGCTGGGGCTTGGCCACGAAGCCCAACTCGCCGAGCTGGCGGGTCGCGGCATCGCGCTTCTCCCATTCCGGGTGGCCAAGGTCACGCACCAGCGCCGCTATCTTGTCTCGCATCCCCTCCGGCACCGTGGGCGATGGCACCACCACATCAACTACATCCCGCACTGGGACCTGGCAAAGCCTGTCCCCCACGCGGATGGGGAGCAGGCCATCGGCGTATTCCCCCTCCACGGTTCCGCCGCCCCAGAGCTCCACCTTGAGCACGGGCGGGGCCACGGCATCTGGCTCGGTGGTGTTGTGGAGCGTGCGAAGCTGGCTGGGGGCTACCGGGACCACCTGGCCCGCGGCCACGAGCCGCAGAGCAGGGAGGTCCAGTCGCCCAACCAGGGTGTTGCCGCCGAGGAGGACGACGTGTGGCTGGGCTATCGCCTGGTCTTCCGCGTCCGCGGCCTGCCGGGCGTCGGCCGTCGCAAGGGAGCGGAGGTCAGCAACGGGGAACTCGCGGACGCCAAAGGCCAGGGTCTTGAGCTTCAGCGGCGGCCCGTCGAGCAGCCCGAAGAAGCGGGAGCCGTCCCTCAGCCGCACCAGGTGGCCGGGCGGCCCGTCCTCGGGCGGGGCGAGCCAGACCACGTCGTCGAGCGGGACGTCGAGGCGGCCCCAGGGGGTGGAGGCAGCGAGGCGGAGGTCTTCGCCGCGCGAGGCGGCCAGGCGGTCGCCGTCGTAGGTCTCGGTGAAGAAGTGCGCGCCCTCGGGTGGCTTGCCGTCGCCCTCTGCCGCGCGGAACACCAGGCGGTCGAGCGTCCCGACGTTCAGCTCCAGACTCGCCCCCGACGCCATGGCGAAGCGGAGGCCTCGAGCCTCCAGGGGGCCGGTGAGTATCTGCCCGTCGCGGAGGAAGACGAGCGAGGAGCGGCCGGTGTGCCGCTCGCCCGTGATGGCCGCCACCTTGTCGAGCGGCAGGGTGGCCGGCCCGTAGCGTGTCTTGACAACCAGACTCTCAGCCGCGGCGGTGCCGCGCAGGCGTGTCTCGGTCCCGATGGCCAACACGTCGCTGGCGCCGCGCGCGACCCCCAGGCTCTCGATGTTGGCCAGGAAGTCCGGGCCGCCGAGCGACAGCGTGCCGAGGTTGACCACCGTGCGGCGCACGTCGGCCGGCAGGTCGCGCGCGAATGCCGCCAACTGGAGCGGCTTGAACTGCGCGGCCACGCCCACCGCGCCCGGCGCCCCTGTGAACCGCCGCTGCGCGCACACGTGCATCACCGACGCCGTCCCCCCCGGCGGCACGGTGAGCGGGTAGGAGACCAGGAACGAGCGGTGGTTGCGAACCGTGATGGTGGGCTTCACTTTGCTCTTCGGCCCGGCCAGGCAGAACAGCACGGACGGGCAGCCGCCCGGGTTCTGGAACGCCACGATCCCGCAGTCGCGCCCCCGCAACATGCCAGCCGTCGGGATGCCCGAATCCGATAGCACCGAGTCGCACGTGTTATCCAGCTCCGACGCCAGCTCCAGGTGCACGGTGGCGGGCGCGGCACCGGGGTTCCTCACCACTTCCACGAACCGGGCTGCGCAGGCCTTGACGTCCACCTTCACGCGGCGGGTGACATCGAGTTGCCCGAGCATGCCCTGCCTGGCCGGGATGATGTACTCGCTGCCGTCGGGCGTCATCATCGCCCGCCCGCTCTCGAACCGATTGCCGCCAATGCTCAGAATCGCCACGTAGTCGAATGAGCCATCCGTCCCGTCATCCGCGTTCCCATACGACTGGATCTCCCAGCGGAAACCCATCGAATCCATCTTGGTCATGAAGTTGGCGGGGACGAGGTGCTGGGCGGCGGCTGCCTGGGCGGGGCGCGGAACGGCCAGCGCCATTACCAGTGCTGCCAGAGCTACGCCCTTCGCGTCAAGGTTCCCCATGCCTAGAACTCCCGTTCCACTGGTGCCTTCTCCGGCGGCGCCTCATCCTCAGGCTCCTCTTCCTTAGGCTCAGGCTCCTTCGGAGCGGGGGCCTTCTCCCGCTTCTTGGGCAACGGGGTAGTGAACGACTCGATGTGTTGGACGGGCACGCGGAGGACGCTATTGTGCCTGCGGATGGCCAGGACGCGGTCTTCGAAGCGGCCGGCGAGCTTCATGCCACCTAGGAGTTCGATGTCGAAGCCGGAGCTCGCCTTGCCTCCCTCGTCGCCCCGCCGCTCGATGCGGCAGACTTTGCGGGTGTGCACGGGCACCACGCCGCTGGCGGTGACCAGGCGGAGCTCCGCGGCGTCGAACACCCCGGCGAGCCGGTTCTCGCCCACGAGGTGAAACCCGGCCTCGCCCGAAGCGTCCGCAGCGTCCTGCTCGTCCGGCTCATCCGCCACGGTGGCTTGCTTCGCCTTGACGCCCAGGCGCGTCAGACTCGCGATCTCGCACATCGCGAGCCTCAGAGGGCCGAACCGCAACGACTGGACCTCCAGCGTCTCTCCACGCAGTAGCACCGTAAGGCGCGTGCCGTCCGCCAGCAGCACCCGGTGCCCGGGCTGCGGCTCGCGCACGTAGCCCAGGTGGACTAGTTCCTCGAGCGGCACGCGGAGCACACCCCAGGCCGTCGCCGCCTCCAGCACGATGGGCCGCTGGCCCCCAACCGCCAGGCAATCACCTGTGTGGGTAGCCAGGAGCGCAACGGCCTCGGGCCCCGGCACACCGTCCCGTGGCCCCTTCCTGGTCGCCAGCGCGATGAGATGCTCGGGCGCGACTGGAACCTCCATCCCCCACTCGGCCTTCAGCCTCAGGCCCTTGGCCTCGATGGCACCGGCCATCACCTCGCCGTCGCGCAGGTACAAGCGCGGCACACGGCCCACCCCGGCCCCGCCGCAGAGGAGCGCCACATCGGCCAGGGGCACATCAGCCGCGCCATACCGGGTGCGAACCCTGATTTCCCCGCCGGCC
The DNA here is from genome assembly GCA_016872855.1 of Planctomycetota bacterium. GTDB lineage: Bacteria > Planctomycetota > PUPC01 > DSUN01 > DSUN01 > DSUN01. The sequence goes on along the minus strand of VGYV01000028.1, from coordinate 4,349 downwards.
GCGGCGCCCTTCACCCGGGCCTCCTCGTCCAGCACCAACGTTTCCGCCTCGCCGCGCTCCAGGCCGAGCGATTCCAGGACACGCAGGACCGCGTCCAGAGCCGTCCCCGGGGCCAGTTCCTCGCCTGCGGCCGGGAAGTTCACAATCGTGTGCTTCAGCTCGCGGGGCACCTGGGGCTTGACAAGCGCCCTGTCGTAGAAGGGCTTGAAGAGCGCCTCCGTCCGCTGGCCCGCAAGCCCCCGGCGCTGCGCAAGGAGGTGGAATAGCGACACGGTGCCCTGCGGCTTTATGGTGAGGCGATAGGTGAAGGTGAAGGTGCGGTTGTCCTCCACCTGCACGGCTGGCTGGCACGGGCAGCCCGCGGCGGCCAGCAGGAACATGACTGATGGCCTGGGCTCAGCGCACATGGCCACGAGCCCACAGTCCCGTTTCCCTAGCTCGTTGCCGAAGGTGGCACCTGAGCTGGTCACGACGCCCTGGCAAGAGTCTCCGAGCTGGGTCCGTAAGGCGACATTCAATCTGGCCTCGCGGCTGCCGGGGTTCTGGAAGACCTCGAGGTAGCAGGCCGCGCTGCGTTGCGTGTCCACCCGCACGCGGCGCGTCACCCGAATGCCGTCCGCCTCGGAGCTGAGGACCAGCTCACTGCCATCGGCGGTCATCATGGGCCGTCGCGGCGCGAAGTCGCGGCCGTTGATGCTCAGCACCGCGGCGCCATCGAAACAGTCGTCTGAGCCGTCCTCGACCCGCCCGTAGGGGTTGATGTCCCAGTTGAAGCCCTGGCTGTCGCGCTGGTGGCTGAAGCGGGCAGGCACAAGGCGCTCCGCCGCCGCGGGAGCGCCGCCCGCCTCGGCGCTCGCCCCGCGGCCACCCGGAGCCATCGGGAGCCATAGGACCAACCCAGCAGCGACACTGAGAAGACGACCCCGGTGTGGCTTGGTCATCAGCGCCCCTCTCCTGCCACATCCCCCCGAGTGGCTCGTCACGATTCTCAGGCGACAGCGAACACGCGGCCCGAGCAGCCTCCCTTCCTCTGCATTCTAGGGAGTCTAGCCGGCAATGTCAACCGGAAACGCTCGAGTCCTCGTCGGGGAGCCAAGTGCCTACTGCACGTTTCACGAGGCAGCCGTCACGAAGGCCCCTGCCCCAAGTTCCTCGAGATGGCCAGGAGCTCCTCGACCATTTCCTGTGACCGTGCGACGCGGGGGATTTTGTGCTGGCCGCCAAGCTGGCCGTGCCTGCGCGCCCAGGCGTAGAAGGTGCCGGGGGCGAGAATCGCCAGCTCGGGCGGACGCATTGCGTAGTCGTGCTCGCGGTGCGTCCTGTAATCGAGGTTCCCCTCGCACAGCACGGCGTCCACGCGGGCGGTGAAGTCGGCCGGCGGGGGCGGGGGGCCGTCAAACTCGACGAGCCACTGGTGCCCGCCGCGCGGGTCGGTCGCCGTGGGGAGGATGGTGGACACGGTGAACTCGCGGACCTGGGCGCCCGTGGCGGCGCAGGCCTGGGCCATTGCCGTCTCGAGCTCCACGCCGGCCACGTGCTCGCCCAGGACGTTCAGCGTGAGCCGCGTGCGGCCCGAGACGATGAGCCGCGGCGGGCGCACCGAGGTGAAGCGCACCGTGTCGCCCACGTCGTAGGCCCAGATGCCCGAGCACGTGCTCAGGAGCACCGCGTAGTCCTTCCCCGTCTCCACCTGGTCGAGCGTCAGCCGCGTGGGGCTCGGGCGGTCCAGCTCGTCGGCCGGCACGAACTCGTAGAAGGTGCCGACGTCAACCTCCATGAGCATGCTCGTGTCGGCCTGGGAGTCCTGGATGGCGGTCATGCCGGCTTCGGAGGAGGAGTAGTTGCCGACGTAGGCGATGGGGCGGCCGACCAGCTCGCGGAACTGCTCGCGGTAGGGGTCGAAGGCCATCCCGAAGTGGATGAAGGCGCGAAGGCTGGGCCACACCTCGCCCACGGTGCTCACCTGGCGCCCGAGCGTCTCGCGGCCCAGGTCAATCAGCCGGCGCAAGAGGAACAGGGTCCACGACGGCAGGCCGATGAGGACGCTCACGGGGCTTCGGAGGTAGCGCTGGGCGATGGCCTCGACCTTCTGCTCCCAGTCGGGGATGCTGGCGATGTCGAACTCGGGCAGGCGATAGCGCAGGACGAAGCGCGGGATGTGGCGCGCGGCGATGCCGCTGGCGTCGCCCTGATAGCTCGCCCCGCGTCGCTCGAGCTTGGGCGAGCCCCCGAAGTAGAGGGTCTTGCCCGCCAGAGCGTCCGCCTCCGGCACCTGGCGGCAGGTGAGGCCCAGGAGGGTCATGCCTGAACGGAAGTTAGCGCGGATGGCCTCACGCGAGACGGGGAGGGTCTTGGACGACTCGGCGGTGGTGCCGGACGAGAGGGCGAAGAAGCGGATGTGGCCGGGCCAGCACACGTTGCAGACGCCGTCGAACGACCTATGCCAGAGGGGCGCCATGTCCTCGTAGCGGCAGACGGGCACGGCCTGCTGGAAGTCGCGGACGGAGCGGATGCGGCCGTAGCCGTGGGCGCGGCCCCACTCGGTGCCTGCTGCCCGCCGCACCAAGCGCAGGAGGAGCTGCTCCTGGACCTCTGCCGGGCGGAGGAGCGAGCGCTCGACCTGGCGGAGACGTCGTTCGAGGAGGGTGCGGACCAGCCATCGAAGGGCGCCCATGCGCGGCCTGCCTGGGGGGGTCTCGGGCCTCCCGATGGGGCACCATGATAGCGCGCCCGCGCTTTTCTGCAACCGGCCTTTGCGTTGCGCCCGCATCCCGTGTATGATATTGCCCGCCAACGCAATGCCGCCGCGGGCGGCAAGGGGCAGAACGACCCGAACTCCCGACCAGGAGGCATCGGTAACGGTGGCCGATATTTTCGAGAAGTGCAGGCGGTTCCGCGAGGAACAGCGGAGCGTGTTGCAGGAGGACGTGCCGGTCGCCGAGCGCGTCATCTTTGGCGTCTCGCCCCTCGAGAACGCCGGGCCGTGGATCGAGCACGAAGGCCGCCGCATGCTCCAGTTCTCCACCAACGACTACCTGGGCATGAGCGTCCACCCCGAGGTCCGCGCCGCCGCCGCCGAGGCAGCGGCGAAGCACGGCGTGAGCGCGCCTATGGGCGCCCGCCCCCTCACCGGCACCGTCGAGCTGCACCTGGAGTTCGAGCGCCGCATCGCCGACTTCAAGCGCACCGAGGCGGCCCTCAGCTTCACCATGGGCGCGGGGGCCATGCTCGGCGCCGTCGCCTGCCTCGCGCGCCCTCACGACCTCCTGATCATGGACCAGCTCGCCCACGCCAGTCTGGTCTGCGGCGCCCGCATCGCCGGCGCCACCATCAAATACTTCAAGCACAACGACCCCGAGAACCTCGAGCGCGTCCTCAAGCGCTGCGACCCCACGAAGCCCAAGATGATCGTGGTGGACGGCGTATACAGCATGAACGGCGACATCGCGCCGCTGCGGGAGATATGCGACCTGAAGGAGCGCTACAACGCCCGCGTGTTCATGGACGACGCCCACGGCCACGGCGTGTGCGGCGAGCACGGCCGCGGCGCCGCCGAAATGCTCGGCGTCGAGGACCGCATTGACCTCCACGCCGGCACCTTCTCGAAGGCATTCGGCACCTACGGCGGCTTCATCGCCGGCCCCAAGGACGTCGTCTTCTACGTCCGCTGCCTCGCCCCCACCATCCTCTTCACCAAGGCCGCCCCCGCCTGCGTCGTCGCCGCCACGATGAAGTCCCTCGAACTCGTCGCCAAAGCCCGCGACCGCCGCAAGAAGGTGTGGGACAACGCCCGTTACCTCCAGGACCTTCTCCGCGAGCGCGGCTTCGAGGTCGGCGGCACCCAGACCCCCATCACCCCGATCCGCCTGGGCGACAGTTGCGCCATCCACTGCGCCGACATCCTTCGCCGCAAGTACAACGTCTGGGTCTCCGCCGTCATCTACCCTGCCGTCCGGCGCGGCAACGGCATCATCCGCGTCATCCCCACCGCCCTCCACGAGCACTCCGACGTAGACCACCTCGTCACCTCCCTCGAGGCCGCCCGCGAGGAGTTCCAGGCCATCGCCGCCGTGAGGACCGCCGACGCGGCGGGGAAGTAGCGGGCGTTGACGCACGAGCGCCCGAAGACTGCCTGAACGGGCTGTCGATTTACTCGGGCCGAAAATCCATAAGTCCTTGGTACGCACGGACTTAGCAATTCCGGGGGCGAAATCTCTAAGTCTCGATCTACCAAATACTTAGTTTCTGTTGCGGAAAGCCGAATTCGCCGAACTCGGGCCGTGCTCGGAAGCCAAAGACTGGCTGAAGCCAGGACTCCGAACGCGTTCGTTCCTTGTTTGGAGTCCTGC
>VGYV01000027.1 GCA_016872855.1 Planctomycetota bacterium | reverse complement strand
TCTCGGGGTTTCGATATTTCTTGACGACCGTGGTGCCGTCCTCGTGGGTCGTCACCTCGCAGGTCTGCCAGTCCATCACGAGCGAGCCGAGGGTGCCGGTGGCCTCGAGCCAGCCGCGCTTGGGGTTCGAGTCGATGCTCGACAGCATGAGCGTGAGCCACGCGCCGTTCTTGAACCGGGCGATGGCGAAGCCCTCGTCCTCGTTCGTGTCCTGCTTCCACGCCGTCTTGTCGGCCCAGAAGCCTGTGTGGTTGAAGCCTGTGACCTCGGCCATTTCGGCGCCCTGGAGGATTTGGAGCGAGTATTCGAGCAGGTGGACGCCCCAGTCGTAGAGGATGCCGCCGGAGATGCTCTTGGAGGAGCGCCACCAGTCGCCCGGCTTCCCGTAGCCGCCCATGTGTGCCTCGACGCGGAAGACCTGGCCGATGACGCCGCTGCGGACCAGCTTCACCGCGTTCAGGATGCAGCCGTCCCAGTGCCTGTTATGGTAGGTCGAGAGGGTGAGGCCGCCCTTCTTCGCCTTGGCGATCATCGCATCGCATTCGGCGGTGGTGATGGCGAACGGCTTCTCGCACACCACGTGGCGGCCGGCCTTCAGGCACTGGATGGCCAGCTTGGCGTGCGTGTTGTGGGGCGTGATGATGGCGAGGAGGTTGACATCCGACTTCTTGAGCATCGTGGCGACCGAGGTGTAGGTCTCGATGCCCGGGAACTCCTGCTCGGCGACCTTGAGTCGCTCGGGGTCAATCTCGGCGACGGCCGTGGGCACCATCCCCGCCCGCTTCATCTCGTTCAGGTGGGCGCGTCCCATGTTGAACGCCCCGCCATAGCCGATGACCCCGACCTTGATCTCTTCCGGCTTCGCAAACCGCTTCACCCGCTTGTCTCCTTACCTGGAAACAGCCCATCGCACGAAAGGCGACACGGGGGCGTATTGTAAGCCGGACCGGCCCGGCGCGCAAGCGGGGGCAACGCCCTCTTGCATCGCCCAGGAGTTGCAGTATGCTGGCAGGCGAACGGGAAGCACGCACCACTGACACCCGAGGGCGATGCGATGGCAAAGAAGCTCTGGCCGCTGGGCACGATCCTTGGCCTTCTCCTTGCGGCGGGCTGCGCGCGCGTGGGGGTGACCCTCGTGGAGGACGGCCGCGCGCAAGCGGCCATCTACGTCGCGCCCGACGTGATGGCCCACGACTCGAAGGAGCAACTGAGGAACCCCGCGCTTGAGGCCGAGCTGCAACGTCGCCGCCTCCGGGAGTCGGTCAACGACCTCGCGGCCTACCTGGGGAGGATGTCGGGCGCGAAGGTCGAGGTGGTGACGGGTTCGCCGCAGCCCGGCGACCGGCGTGTGCCCATCCTTATCGGCAGCCTGGCGGCCAACCGCTTCGGTTGCGTGAGGACGACCTATCCCTACAAGCAGGCGTTCCGCGTCGTTGTCTCCCCGCGGGGCGTCGGGCTCTTCGGCGAGTCCGACCTTGCGACGAGCTACGCCATCTACGAGCTCCTCCACCGCCTCGGCTGCCGATGGTTCATGCCCAGCGGAATGGGCGAGTGCATCCCCGCGCTCAGGACCATCGAGCTGCCGCAGACGGACGTGGCGTCAGCCCCCGGAACCATCTACCGCGGCATCTGGTACGCCGACGACGCCTATCGGCGCCGCAACCGCATGGGCGGCTTGCTCCTCTCCGCCGGTCACGCGCTCGAACTCGCCTATCTCACGAAGGACGACCTGGCGGCCCACCCCGAATGGCAGGCGACCGATGCCGCGGGCAAGCCCATCCCAGGCCGCTACAAGTGGAGCAACAGGGAGCTGGCCAACGCCATCGCCGACAAGATCCTCGCCCACCACGCTGCGAACCCGCAGCCCTCCTTCTCCCTCTCGCCTGACGACGGCTGCACATTCGACGACTCGCCGGCGGACAAGGCGCTCGACGCCGGCGACTTCGACCCCACCTGCCAGATGACAGCGCTCACCGACCGCCTGCTCGTTGTCGCCAACCGCATTGCCGAGCGGGTCACGGCGAAGGTGCCCGACGTGCTCTTCGGCCTCCTGGCCTACGTCCAATACACCCGCCCGCCGCTGCGCGAGACGCCGCACCCCGCTATCGTGCCCCAGATCGCCCCCATCACCTACAGCCGCGCGCACCCGATGAACGACGACCGCGTGCCCGGGAACCCCAGCCTTCGCGCCATCGTCGAGGGCTGGGGCAGGAAGGCCAAGGCCACCTCCTACTACTTCTACGCCTACTTCCTCGCCGAGGTCACGGCCCCTCAGCCCATGCTCACCAAGTGGGGTCACGACGTGCCCTATGTCCTCGCCAAGGGAAACTGCCGCTTCTGGCAGCCTGAAACCCTCCCCAACTTCGAGACCATGATGTACGCGCTCTACATGGGCAACCGCCTGGCCTGGGACCCCACGGAGAAGCCCCAGGACGTGTATCGCGAGATCAACGAGCGCTTCTACGGCGCCGCCGCGGGGCCGATGGCCGCCTACTGGAGCTTCGTGGACAGCGTGTGGGTGGACACGCCCGAGTACTCCGGCTGCGGCTTCGGCTACCTCCGCCGCTGGACGCCCGAGCGGATGAAGCGTGCGCGCGAGCTGATGAACGCCGCCATCGCGGCGGCGAAGACCGACACGGAGCGATTCCGCATCGGCATCGCCGATGAATCGCTCAAGCTCTTCGAGCTGTTCATGAAGCTGCGCAACGACCAGGCCGAAGGGCGCTTCGCTACCCTCGCCGCCGACGCCGATGCCTGGCGCAAGCAAGTGCTCGCCCTCGGCGAGAAGTACAGAGACCAGTTCGCCTTCTGCCGGGTCGGCTGGACGCCTCACACGGTGGGCGGCGGCTACTTCGCCCAGTTCTACGAGCAGACCTACAAGGACGCCTCGCGCATTGCCAGGGACTTCGCGATCCTCACCCCCAAGCCCCTGCGGGGATTCCGGTACTTCGCTGACCCAGACAAGAAGGGCGAGAGCATGGGTTGCGCCAAGCCCGACTTCGACGAGGGCGGGTGGAAGACCACCGACGTGTGCCTCGAGACCTGGTCCAGCCTGGGCCTCCACGACTACTTCAAGAGCGTGTGGTATCGCACGAGCGTCGAGCTGCCGCCCGTGCCGGCCGGCAAGAAGGTCTTCCTCTGGGTTGGCAGCACCGACGGCAGCGTGAAGGTCTTTGTCAACGGCCAACACATCCCCTACATCGCCGCCGTCGCGCAGCCCGACAAGACGACGAAGCAGGAGACCCGCGTTGCTGCCGAGGGCTACTGCCAGCCCTTCAGCTTCGACATCACTGCCGCCCTCAGGCCCGGGGCGAAGAACACCCTCGCCCTCTTCTGCACCCGCACATTCTTCAACGAACTCGGCACAGGCGGCCTCCTCGCGCCCGTGGTCCTCTACCGCGAGAAGGACTGAGTGGCGTTCAAGCGGCTGCCCACGGAGACGCCCGGAAGGGGATAGAGGCGAAGCCTTGACATCCGCTGCGCCGCGCCGTAGCATGGGGGTGGCGAGGAAGCATGAGAAGGAGAAGCCGTGAACACCAGGAATCTCCCGGCAGAGCTACGCCGCCCGGCCATCGCGGCCCCGCTTCTTGCCCTGGCGGCCCTGGCCATCGCCGGCTGCGAGCCGCCGATCTTCGCGGAACTCCAGAACCGCGTTCAGAAGGGCCTCACGTTCCTCGCCGTGCTCCAGGACCCGACGCAATACAGGGGCGCCGTGGTCATCTGGGGCGGGGTGATTCTGAGCACGGCGAACAGCAAGACCGGCAGCGAGGTGGTCGTGCTGGAGACGCCGCTGGACGCCTCGGGCTGCCCGCTGCCCGCGCGCTGCTCGCGCGGACGCTTCATCGCCAGGACGCCCGCCTTCCTCGACCCCGAGGTCTTCCGCCGCGACCGGCGGGTGACATTCGGCGGCGAGGTCGCAGGCAGCGAGTCGCGGCCCCTCGGCGACACGAAATACAACTACCCCGTCCTCAATGTCCTCAGGAGCGCCGTGTGGGGCGAGCCGATACCGGCCTACTACTATCCCTACTATGGCGCCTATTGGGGACCTTACTGGGGGCCCTACTGGGATCCACTCTGGGACCCGTTCTGGCCTCGCTATGGCTACAGCTTCGGCTTCGGCTGGCGTAGCCATCCCCACTGGCGCGGGCATCGCCATTGACCGCGGGGCCGCACGGCGCCTCTTCCCTCCCGCAGATTCCAATACCTGCGGGAGGGTAAGCGCAGAGTGAGCGATAGAGCGCAGGGGGTCAGCGGCAACCCATGGGCATGCCCATGAGGGACAGGGTCATGGGCCTGAGCTCGCGCTTGAAGGGGTCGAGGACAAGTTCGAGGGCCTCCAGCGTCGTGGTGCCCAGGAGATTGGAGTCGCCGGGTTCCCCGAAAATCACGGGCGCCGCGCCGCCCACGCCCCTATACTCGAAATAGGCGTCGCCGATCTTCCGTTCGATCTCGTGGCCGTCGGCGAGGTGGAAGGTTCGGGTCCGATAGGGGCGAATGCACAGCCGCCTCAGCACTTCGCCTTGAACCACTGAGTACACCGCCCCGCTGTCCAAAAGAAACGTCACACACTCCCCCGCCACCGCGTCATGGTTCTTCTTGACGAGAATGCCGACAGTCTTCACCAAAGTGCCCTCCAATAGTCACTGCCCAAGCGGCAGCAGTAGGCTCACTGGCGCGAAGGGGGACATGGGGACGGTGAGCTTGCCGTCGGTGATGGGGATCGGCTCGCCGATGGGCCGGCCGCGCAGGTCGCAAGGCTGGGCGCTCTTCGGCCGAAGGCCGACTGGCAGCTGAAGCGTGCACGGCTCCTTTGCACCCGTCTGCTCCCAGAGGCGGAGGAGCAGCCCCTCGCCGTCGGGGTTAGGGCCCAAGGCAGTGACGAGGATGCCCTTGCGGGAAACCGAAATGCCCTCCCGCATCGGCGGCAGCTTGCCCGCAGCGCGCCATTCCTGGCCCACCACGCACGGCTGCCGCGCCTCCCACGAGGGGCCGATGAGGTTCGCCGCAGTGTCGTTGCCCGAGACGGTCCATAGCCGAACCCGGACGAACCAGAGTCCACGAGTCCACTGCTGGAAGTTCGTCGAGATGGCGTTGTTGAACAGGTTGAAGAAGATATGGGGCTTGTTGGGCACGAAGTCGCGCGAGTAGCGCCACAACCCAGGGCGCTCCAGGCTCACGAGAGGAAGGTCAGGAGAGCAGAGACTGACGCCGTTGCCATCTGGGTCGGTCACAGTGATCCCTGTGTTCACGCAGTAGGCGTCGTGGTTCGCCGAGCGCTGGAAGTCCGTGGCGGGGTTCACGACTGAGCCAAGGCGTCCCACCCGGAATCTCGGCTTGCCGATGTTCAGCGGGAAGCAGAGCCATCCCGCCTCAGGCCAGGGATCGGGCTCCTTCTCAACACGGTACTGGAACTCCACAAATGGCTGCGAGGCATACAGCTTCACGATCATGCCCACCGTGCCAGGCGGCTGGGGCCAGAGGCCGGCCCCCGCATCGAACTGGTTGCAGGAGATCACGAGTTCCACATTGCTCGGCGAGGTCCCAATATGGGGCTTCTCCCTCGCGGGAGGCAGGTCGTTCTTCCCAAGGTCCGCTATCGCCCAGCCCGGCTTCTGCCGCAGGTAGGCGTCCAGATAGGCTTTCACCTGATCCGCGTCGAAGCGCTCGTAGAGGTACTGTCCGAAGCCAAGGGGCGCGGCAGAATCAGCCAACTCCCGTCCGGTTGGCTTGTGAATGATTGACGCCACGCTGCCGCGTGCCGGGTCGAAGCGAACGCGGAAGAAGGCGTTCTCGATGGTTGCCGTCGCCTTGTCGGCGCGGAGATCACCGGTCGCCCTATCGGGTTTCGCGGGCACAAAGGTGCGGTAGCCCATAGGGGGCACGTCGTGTGCGAAGAAGGAAATCATGTCCGTATCGCGCAAGACAGGGACAACCCGGCCCGTGACGACGTCAGCGACGGCTTCCACAGGGCTCGCCTCCAGGATGTCGACCAAGCCGTTCCGTGTCCAGGGTAGCGGGTTGTACACCACATAGCGCTTTCCTTCGACATTTACGGCCTTTGCCAGTGCGAAGAGGTCGTGGTGAAGCGCGTTCCTGGCAGTTCTGTGGGCCTCATTGATATAGGCTCCATGCTCGGCCCAGGATTCCTCGGCGCGCTTGTAGACGCCCTTCGCGTGGGCGGCCTCCCACTCGGCGCCGTAGAGGCGCTTGCCCCAGGCCTTGAAATCGAGACCCCAGGTGTGCTCGCTGTACATCAGGCTCCGCTCGTAGGCCGCGGCCACGGCGTCCTTCGCGCTCGGCACGTCAACGCCCCAGATGCGGAGGAGGGTGTTGAGGCTTTCGAGGGCCATGATGGTCGGGCGCACGTTGCGCATGATCTTGGTTTCGATGGGCATGGACATGATGCCGTGGACCCAGGTGTCGGGCATGTCGGCGCGGATGACGGGCAGGTCGGGCTTCTCGCGGCGAATGGCGTCGGCGAAGTCGCTGAGGCGGCCGAAGCGGACCTTCACGCCCGGCATCTCTCTGGCCGCGCGGTCGAGGAGGGCGCGGACGTGGGCGGGGTCGGGCGGCCCCTGGTTGTCGCCCGTGTGGATGAGGGCGAGCCAGGTGGCATGAGGCCAATTGCCGGGCGGCCGCAGCCCCGTGCCGTAGTCGCCGGCGTACATCGTGAGGAGCCGCGATCCGTCGGGGCCTTCCCACCAGAACAGCGGCGGAACGTCGGGCGTCGGGCAGGCCGCGTTGCAGCCGACGTGGAGGAACTCGACGCCCGCGTGGACGAGCACGGTGGGGAGAATCCAGGTGTGGGACGGCACATCGGTCATCTTCGCGTCGCAGGGGAGCGGCTGGCCGAGCGAGCGGGCGAGCTCAGAGGAGAATCGCATCCCCCGCACCAGGTCCTCCAGGTCGAGCGATTCGGTGTGGAGGGTGCCTGGGAGGGCGTGGGTGACGAGGCGGCCTTCGCGGGCGGCGTCGAGGATGCGCTTGCGCCGCTCGGGCGTCTGCTCGGGGCCGAGGAGCTGCGCCATCGGCCAGCCGGGTAGGGTCCACACGAAGCGGTTCTCGGGCGGGAGGCCCTGCGCGTCGTCGCAGACCTTGAGCGCCTTGTCAATCATCCCCGTGCGGTAGTGGGCCACCACGTCGCGCGCCATCGCCGTGTAGCCGATGTCGAAGTGGGTCTTGAAGACGACCACGACCTCCTTCACCGCGGCGGAGCCCGCCCGTGCACACAGTACGGCCACAAGGGTCGCCAAGAGCCTCGTTCTCATCAGGATTGCCCTCAACGCAGTTCGATCCGAGCGCTGACCAACGCATGCGGCGGGACGGCTGCTCGCAGGGTGCTGCCCTTCGCGGCCAGGTCGAAGCGCCTGGGGCGTACTTTGTTCGGGGCGTCGGGGCCGTTGTGGTCGCGCACGTCCTTCGACGTGAGGACCTTCGCCGCGACCTTCGCCACTGCGCCGTCGCGCAGCCGAATCGCCACGTCGCACGGCTCAGTGAGGTGGAGGTTCTGGAGCGTGAGGATGAGCGTCTTGCTCTCGGGGCTGACTGAGGCCGAGGCGCTGATGACGGGGAGTTGCACGACCGAGCCGTCGCCCTTCCGGGCCTCCACCGTCGGCACGCCGTCCAACTCGACTCGCACGGCGTCGTTGCCCATGTGCCTCTGGTAGAGGTCGTAGGCGTGATACGTCGGCGTGAGCCACATCTTCTCCTCCTGCGTCTGGGCGACGCACTGGAGGACGTTGATGGTCTGTGCGATGTTGGCCATCGTCACCACGTCGGCGTGGCGGTTGAAGACGTCGAAGACCGCGGCGGCGACGAGGGCATCGCGGAGGGTGTTGCGCTGGTAGAGTCCGCTGTCGTTCCGCGCCTCTGGGTGCCAGACGCCCCATTCGTCCACGATGACGCCGATCTTGCGCCCCGTCTTGTTGTAGAGCTGGATTGCCGTGGCCGCCTCGATGATGTCCTGCTCCACCTGGAGTGCGCAGGGGTAGAGGTTGTAGTACTCGGTGTCGGTGAACTCGGTGGCGTGGCCGCAGTTGTAGTAGCGGTGGACCGAGAGATGGTCAATCATCCGTAAGTCGCCGAGGGTTTCGAGGAACTTGCGGTTCCAGTCGGGCGTGGTGTGGCCGCAGGCGATGAGCTCGATGGGCGAGGAGGAGCGGCCTCGCAGGTAGCAGGCGAAGCGGCGGTACTCGCGGGCGTAGTCGTCGGGATAGAAGCGGCCGCCGCAGCCCCAGTTCTCGTTGCCCACGCCCCAGTAGACGACACCGAAGGGGTCGCGATGGCTGTTGTGGGCGCGGAGCTGCGAGCGGGCGGTGTTGCCCGCCCAGTTGCAGTACTCGATCCAGGCGGCCGCCTCCTCTGGTGTGCCGGAGCCGACGTTGAGGCAGATGTAGGGGGCCGCTTCGGCCTGGCGGCAGAGGTCAATGAACTCGTGGGTGCCGAACTCGTTGGATTCCTCGGCGTGCCACCAGAGGTTGATGCGGCGTGGGCGGGCGTCGCGTGGGCCGATGCCGTCGCGCCAGTGATAGTCGTCGGCGAAGCAGCCGCCGGGCCAGCGTATGACGGGTGCGAGGAGCCGCCGCAGGGCGGCCACCGTGTCGTTGCGGATGCCGCGGGTGTTGGGGATTGGCGAATCTTCGCCGACCCAGAAGCCCTCATAGATGCAGCGGCCCAAGTGTTCGGCGAAGTGGCCGTAGACCATCGGGCTGATCGTGCCCAGCCTGTCCTCGACGCGAATCGTCAGCTTTGCCACGGCGCTTCTCCTGGAGAAGGACAAGGGAGCATCACGAATGGCACGAATTGACGAATAGCACGAATGGGGCCGGAAAGCAAGGCAACCTCGGTTGACAAGAGGGCCACAGAGAAGGTAACCTTGCTGCCCGTAGAGGTCGTGAAGTGAGAGGTTCGCGCATGCGATGGCGGCTTGGATTGTGGCAGATGCTCTCGGCCCTTCTGGCCAGCGGGCTTGCGCGCGCCGGGGATGCTCCGGCGCAGCCCAACCCACTGTCGAAGCATGGCGTCGAAGAGATCGTCTTCGCCGCCCGAATGTCCGGCACGGACCACTACTATGTGAACTTCGGCTACTACGTGACGAACCCCCAGCAGAAGGGCTATCGCGACGGCGGGCGCCTGTGCCGACTGGACCTGCGCACCGACTCGGTGAAGGTGCTGCTGGACGATCCCCAGGGCGGCGTGCGCGACCCACAGGTTCACTACGACGGGGCGAAAATCCTCTTCTCCTATCGCCGCGGTGGCCAGCCCTACTTCCACCTCCACGAGATCAACGCGGACGGGAGCGGCCTCCGGCAGCTCACCGACGGGCCGGCCGATGACATCGAGCCTGTGTATCTGCCCGACGGTGACATTGTGTTCTGCTCGTCCCGCTGCAATCGCTGGGTGGCCTGCTGGTACACCCAGGTGGCCATCCTCTACCGCTGCGATGGCGATGGCAAGCGCATCCGCCCGCTCTCCAGCAGCATCGTCCACGACAACACCCCGTGGGTCCTCCCCGACGGCCGCCTGGTCTACACCCGCTGGGAATACGTGGACCGCAGCCGAACGAGCTACCACCACCTGTGGACCGTGAACCCCGACGGCACGGGCCAGATGACCTACTACGGCAACATGCACGGCGGCACGGTGATGATTGACGCCAAGCCGATCCCCGGCACCAACCAGGTCGTGTGCTCCTTCTCCCCAGGCCACGGCGTGCCCGAGCACCAGGGGGCCATCACGATCATCAACCCCAACGCGGGGCCGGATGCCAAGCCCTATGCCCGCCGCATCACGCGTGAGGAGAAGTTCCAGGACCCATACCCTCTGGCCGAGGACGCCTTTCTCGTTGCCCAGGGCAAGCGTCTGCTCCTGATGGACGGCCAGGGCGAGACGCAGGCGCTCTACGAGCTGCCCGCGGGCGACCGCCTCGACCTCCACGAGCCGATGCCCCTTCGTCCGCGCCCCCGCGAGCGGGTCATCCCCTCACGCACGCGGCCAGAGAGCGAGACGGGCCGCCTCGTCCTCGTCAACGTCACCCACGGGCGCAACATGGCGGGCGTGAAGCCGGGCGAGGTCAAGAAGCTCCTCGTCCTCGAGCAACTGCCCAAGCCAGTGAACTTCAGCGGCGGGATGGAGCCGCTGACCCTGAACGGGGCCTTCACGCTCAAGCGCATCCTCGGCACCGTGCCCGTCGAGCCCGATGGCTCGGCCAGCTTCGACGTTCCCGCCCTCCGCAGCATCTACTTCGTTGCGCTCGACGAGCGCGACCTCTCCGTCAAGCGCATGCAGAGCTTCGTCACCGTCCAGCCCGGCGAGGCGACCAGTTGCGCCGGCTGCCACGAGAGCCGCGCCAACACCCCGCTCACGCCCCCCGAGGGCCTCATGGCCCTCCGCCGCCCGCCCAGCCGCATCGAGCCGATCGCCGGCGTGCCCGAGGTCTTTGACTTCCCCCGCGACATCCAGCCCATCCTCGACAAGCACTGCCTCAAGTGCCACGACTGCGAGCCGCACGACGGCCAAGGCCCCCGCGCCGGCGGCGTCGTCCTCTCCGGCGACCGCGGCCCCATGTACTCCCACAGCTACTACACACTCCTCTCCCGCGGCCTGGTCTCGCACGGCAGCGACGCCGAGGGCAACCGCCCGCCCCGCGTCATCGGCAGCTCCGCCAGCCGCCTGATGAAGCTCATTGATGGCTCCCACTACGGCGCCAGGCTCTCGGCCCACGAGGCCACGATGGTGCGCCTGTGGATCGAGACAGGCGTCTTCTACCCCGGCACCTACGCCGCCCTCGGCACGGGCATGGTCGCGGCCCATCCGCCCGCCAAAGAGGTCCAGGAACGGTGCGCGGGCTGCCACGCCGCGCAGGATGCTCGCCCCGGGAAACCCGCCGCCGTCCGGTTCCGCCACCCCGACGACCTGCTGTTCAACCTCACGCGCCCCGACAAGTCGCTCCTCCTCCTTGCCCCCTTGGCGGCCAAGGCGGGTGGCTACGGCCTGTGCAGGCCCCTGCCGCCCGCGGCCAAGCCCCGCCCAGCTACGCCGACAAGTGTGGACGACCAGCTCCAGGAAATCCTCGCCGAGAACGCCCCGAAGCAGCCGCCCGCGCCCCCCGTGGTCTTCGCCGACACCGCCGACCCCGTCTACCAGCGGCTCCTACAGGTCGTCCTCAAGGGCAAGGATGACCTCGACAGGGTGAAGCGCTTCGACATGCCCGGCTTCCGCCCGAACGAGCACTACATCCGCGAGATGAAGCGCTACGGCGTCCTGCTCCAAGCGCTCGGCCCTCTCAATCCCGTAGACTTCTATGCCGCAGACCAGGCCTACTGGAAGGCATTCTGGCACACGCCGTTCCCCCCATAGCCACCCCTTTCCATACTGGAGAGTCCGATGCCCGACAGGTACGTGCTCATTGGCGCGGGCAGCGTGTCGTTCACCCGCGGCCTAGTGGCCGACATCATCCGCACGGGGAAGGAGATCGAGCTGGGGCTTGTGGACATCAGCCCCGAAGCGCTCGACGTGGCGGAGAAGCTCGTGGCGAAGATGGTCGCCGCCAAGGGCGCGCCCATTCGCATCACGGCCTCGCTCGACCGCCGCGACCTGTTGTCTGGCGCTCACGCGGTGATCTGCACCGTCGGCGTCGGCGGCCGCCGAGCCTGGGCCGCCGACATCGCCGTCCCCCGCAAGCACGGCGTCTTCCAGCCCGTCGGCGACACGGCAATGCCGGGCGGACTCTCCCGCGCGCTCCGAATGATCCCCGCAATGGTCGGCGTGGCGAAGGACGTGCTCGACCTATGCCCCTCCGCCCTCTTCTTCAACTACGGCAACCCGATGACCGCCGTCTGCCGCGCCATCCGCAAGGCCACGGGAGCACCCGTCGTCGGCCTCTGCCACGGCGTCCTCGGCGTTGCTCAATACCTCGCCCGCTTCATCGGCGTCCCCTTCAACGAGGTCACGTACACGGCGGTGGGCCTCAACCACATGACCTGGTTCACCGAGTTCCGCCACAAGGGCCGCGACGCCTGGCCGCTCGTCCGCGCCCAGCTTGCCAAGCGCCTGGGCACCTCGCCCGACGGGCTGCTCGACGCCTTCGCCGCGCTCGGCGATGGGTCCGAGGCGCTGGCGAAGCTCGACAACCCCTTCTCCTGGCACGCCTTCGCCCTCTACGGCGCCTTCCCCGCCGTGCTCGACCGCCACGCCATCGAGTTCTTCCCCCAGCTCATCCCCGGCGGCGGCTACTACGGCAAGACCCTGGGCGTGGACGCCTTCAGCATGGAGCAGACCATCGAGCACGGCGACCGCGCCTGGGAGCAGATGCGCCGCGTTGCCCTCGGCCAGGAGCCGCTGCCCGACGCCTATCTCGGCTCCGGCGGCGGCGAGCACGAGCAAGTCATCAGCATCATTGACAGCATTGACACTGATGCCGGCCGCGTCTATTCGGCGAATCTCCCCAACCGCGGCCAGGTGACGAACCTGCCGCCCGAGGCCATCCTCGAAAGCCCCGCCATCGCCGACGCGAGCGGACTCCGCCCCATCGCCCTGGGCCAGTTGCCCAGCGGCCTTGCCGCGACCCTCGCCAGCCGCCTCGCCGTCATCGAGACCATCGTGGACGCCGCGCTCCAGGGCAGCCGCGGCCTCTTCGTCCAGGCCCTCGTCGCCGACGGCTCGGTCGCCTCCCTCACCAACGCCCAGCTCTTAGCCGACGACCTCCTCGCCGCCCACGCCGCCCACCTCCCCCAGTTCAGGAGATAGCCCTTCCGGTCCGAGACTCGCGCCCCTTTCGCCCCCCCACCCGGCCTGCGCGCGGGCGCTACATGATCAACTCTCTCCCTATGGGTTTGATCATGTAGTGGTTCCATCTAAGTTGCTTGCCTAACTGCACTTACGGCTTTCGAGCCTGCCGCGCTACATGATCACCTTGGCCCGCGCCAGTTCCGCCGTTGCGTGCCCGCGAGGCCGTGGTATACTTGGCTGGAGGGGGCTCTGTCTGCGATTCTTGATGGACTGGGGGACACGATCATGGGACCTCGCAGAGCGGCGGGCGTTGTGGTTCTGGTGGCTGCCTGCGTGTCAGAGACGTTTGCCTATAAGGTGAGGTCGTACGACTTCGTCGAGTTCTGCATGGAAGCCGACGTCACCGTGCATGCGAAGTCCGTGGCGCTTCGCGCCGACGCCGTGGAGATCGTGGTCAAGGCGACGGTGTACGGCGAACTTGCCCTGGAGAAGGTCCAGGCATCCTTCACGCGAGCGTGGCGGGATGAAGGTGCGGGCCCTCGGGAGTTCAGCGGCGAACGGCTCGTCTTTCTGTCCTTGAAAGATGGCAAGTACGCGCTGGTGGGAGAGGGCACGCAGTCCATATGGCCACAGGAGTATCCGGCAACCCAGTACCCAAGCGCTGGCGACATCGGCCTGCTCGTGAAGCTCTGCAAGCAGATCAGGGAGTTCACGTCCCTGGCCGAGGCGAAGCGGCTGGCAGCCGTCAATGACATGGTGGCGGCAAAAGACCCCTTCCTCAAGCTGGTGGGGTTCGACCTATGCTCCTGGCTTCTCCGGCGACACCACGGGGAGAAATATGTGCCCGAGGTCGAGCTTGGCTCTGCGTATGCGGTGGCATTCGTTCAACACCCCTGGCGGGCCGACCTTCCGGTCTTCTACAGAGCCGTCGCCCTGTCCAGCGCCGCCCCGCCGTCGGCCGGGCTGCAAGCGCTTCTGCGCGGCATTGAGCATCGGTATATCGACCAGGCTGTGCGGAACAGCGCCATCATAGGACTGGTCCAGATTGCCCACAGGAGCGGGGCCCCTCTCCCGACGCTGCCGAACGTGGAGCCGGTGACACTGGACGGCAAGCTTTCTGCGATCAAGGAGTGGCTGAGCAAAGCGTGGCCCGGCCTGGTCCGTGCCGATGCGGAGAAGATTCTTGCTGCGCTCGTCTCCGACGATCCGCTCAGGAGGATGGTGGGCAGGATGTGGCTGGAGGCTTGCGCAGCCGGGCGCAACCCAAGGTTCTGCCGCCCCTCACGGGGCTGGGATGGTTAGGACGCCCCGTGTGCCCAGATGCCGCATTGCCCCGCGGCCCTCACCGCGGTTGCCCACCGGGCGACGGCTTGGGCTTGATGAACAACACGCCGGCTTGCTTGATCCACCCCGTCCGCAAGTCTACGCGAAACCACCCCTCGCCGTTCTTCTCGTGGAACCGCGTGGGCGAGTGCCTGCCGAGCTCCTTGAGGTCGTACTGCGCCCAGGTCTTCCCCATGTCCGTGGAGATGATGAAGCCGGTGGCCATCGGCGAAGCGGGGGCGCAGTGCGACGCCAGGATGACGCCGTCCTGGATGATCATGCTGCCCGACTCGACCCCCGGATTGAACAGCATCGTGTGCTTCTCCGGCTTGGCGAGGTCGGCGGGGTCGCAGCGGAAGATGCCGCGGTCGTGCGGCTTCGGGCCGTTCGCGTCGCTGATCCAGTAGAGCTGCCCGTCAACGAAGCAGATGCCGCCCGACTTGTAGCGCGTGTTCAGCTTGTCCGACACGACCACCTTCCAGTCCCATCGGTCCTTCGCCGCGTCGTAGGTGCCCCTGAGCCAGTGGCACTCGTGCTTCGTGCCCAGCTCGTGGTCGCCCGTGCAGGCGTAGAAGGCGTCCTCGGCAGGGTTGTAGGCGACGGCGTGGATGTGGCGGCAGAGGACCGGGTTGTCGGGGTTGCCCAGCAGCGTGCCGGTGCCGCCCCCGCCAGGGGAGCCGTTGTCGCGGAAATTCGGGTGCTGCCCGAAGGAGTACGCGATCTTCACGGTCAGCCCGTTGTCCGTCGAGTAGTAGATGTTCACGGGCGTCGCGCCGCCGAGCACGTTGCAGTAGTTCCCCCACACCATCATCTCCCTGCCCTTCACATCCCACGAAACAACGCCCGGGAGCGTGTGGAAGTACCAGCCGGGGTTGTTTGGATTCTGCGGCGTGTGCGGCACATAGTCGGAGCCGTCGGCGGCCTTCACAGTGACTTCCCGGTATGTCTTCAGGTTGTCCGTGCTGACATACAGCTTCGAGCCGGTGGCGAAGACCACGTTGCCATTCTTGAGGATGTGGCTGAACGTGATGCGCTGGGCGTCGGGGAACGCCAGGCTGTGGGGCCACGTGTGGCCGTTGTCTTCCGACAGGAAGATCATCCCATTCGCATGGGCGAACGCCTTGTTCCCCCGCTGCGAGTCAATGTACCTGCCCGCTGGCTGGAGGCGGTACCAGAAGTGGTCGGTCGAGGCGCATTCAGGCATGGGCTTGGTCTCCTCCGCACACAGCCCGGCCGCGCCCTCGACTTCGCTCGGGCCAGGGCCGGGCACCAGCATCCCGCCGGCGGCAGCCGCCGCCGCGCCCAGAAACCGCCCGCGAGTCACCCGTTCCTCTCGCGCCATGCGCTCGCTCCTTTCCCACTCGGCCGCGGGCCATGGGGCCTCCACCACTCGCCACAGCCACAAGAACCCCATAGCAGGATAGCAGAACCACCCCCGAACGCAAGTCCGCGTGCTCGGGCGGCTCCGTGCGATCTCCTGCGGGCGGGGTGCCCAAGGGGAACGCCCGAGGGGCGTGGCGGAAAGCAGCCCGTCCCGCCTGCCCAGTGTCGGCCAGTGTTCGCCAGAGTCGGTCAATCGCCATTTGCCAATCCTCGCCCTTCCGGCTCAGACTCGGCCAGTGTTTGCCAGTGTTTGCCACGTGCGCGCACACCGGCGTCGCGCGGGGTGGGGGGGGCGCCCCGTTTGACCACACCCCTCCGCTGTCCACCATCCACTGTCTACCGTCCACTGTCTACTGTCCACTGTCTACTGTCCACCGTCCACTGTCCACTGTCTACTGTCTACCGTCCTCTCTCCCTCCACCCTGTACAACGGCTTTCCCCCCCGAATTTGTTGGCGGGAAATTTTCCTGGCACGGCGCGAAAATCCCCAACCTCTTGCCCCGCCTGCGCTTCCGCCCATGAGATTTTTTCTATTCCTGGCACCTATTTTCCCCGCCCCCACGCCTATCCCCGGGACGGACCACGCGACGCGGAACCGGCAATCCCACCACGGATGGCACGGATGGGCACGGATGAAGACCGCCTGCCCGCGAGACTGGGCAACCGGCGCAACTCAGGCAAGGGGGATTTGACACAAACCAGTCTGAGCCCGTGGTGGCCAGGGCAAAGACCAACAGGCGACATACTTGATCGCCTGGCTTGTCGGCGCTACACTATGGCATCACCGTGGCTGCCAGTCCTGGAACTCGCAGGAGGGCCGGTCGCCGGGGTGTCCTTTCGAGCGCACGCCTACCCGTGGTTCCGCAGAGACCCCGCCGAGCGGGACCGCATGATCCCCGGGGGAAGGTTGCCATGCATGCTACCCTGAGCCGTGAGCAATTCCTCGCCCTCGCGGACGATCTCCTGGCCCGTGAACTCCAGTATGGCCGGGGATACGTCGCCAGGGATTACAGGCTGCCAACCGGTGAGGGGCGACTGTTTCTCGACCGCCTCGCCTTCGGGGATAAGAGGCGACAGGACCAGGAAACGTCGTGTCTCGCCATGCATTTCTGTCCTCCTGGGCGGGACCGGGACGAACTCATCTCGGTCGCCAGGCTGCTCGCGGTCCCTCTCGGCTTCTTCGGGCAAGTCAATGGCCAGGTCGACGTCATCCAGTGGCGGTCAGACCGCGCCCCTACGATCATCCAAGCACTCGCTGGCCCGGACGAATTCCGGGGGTTCATCCGCAAGGAGGCGAAGCACCTGCGTGCGAGCGCGATGCTCGATGCCAAACGTCCGACGGACAGGCAGCTAACATTCGCTGACGCGGGGCTGCTTGACTTCGCCTTCCAGGCAGCGCCCAAGGACCTGCCCGCCGTCTACCAAGACCTTGCGGCAGGGGCGGCCGACCAGATCCGGCGGCTGCGGCCAACGTGCCCTGATCCGAAAGAAGCCGGTCTGCGCGCGACGATACTGGTTTTCGGCGCCCGGGTCCTGAAGGACAAGGGTGAACTCGCCGCAGAGGCCAGTAACACCATCGAGCTACTTCAAGAAGCAGGCTCAGGCGTCAAGTTCCCAGCGTTCTTCCGTAGAGACCGCTGGCAGGACATACCACCCGACGTTCTCAGCTGGATCGGTGACCGCCTCACACGGTGGCGCTTCGAGTTCCTCAGCCCTTACGGCCTGGGAATGCTCTACCAGTACGCATTCGTCAGCGATGAACTGCGGCGCGAGCTTGCAATCTACTACACACCCTTGGCGATCAGCCAGTTCATCGTGGACAGGCTGCCCATCAATGAGATTCCGCTCCAGCAGCGGTGCGCGGTGGACCCAACAGCGGGTTCGGGCGGGGTCATGCTAACGGCGCTGCGGCGGATGAGGGAACTCTATGAGAAGGAGACGCAAGCGCCAGCGCCTCCCGCTCGGTGCCGGCGAATGGTCCATTGCCGGGACAAGGACCAGTTCGCGTGCTGGATCGCCGCGCTGAGCCTCATGATCGAAACTCGGTGGAACGGTTGGGATATCGAGCAGGGGGACATCAGAGACCTGGAAGTCCGGACGATCTCTCCCGCGCCCACCATTGTCATCGGCAACCCGCCGTTTGAGCTGACGCGCACGGCCTTAGGAAAGGCCGTCTCGCAGCTCCCGGATGGCGGGCTGATCGGCCTGGTCCTGCCGTACAGGTACCGAGGACAGGTATCGGGCGGAGGAGAGGCATCGCGGCGGGAGCTGCTGTCTAGCTGCGAGGTGCTGCGCATGGCCGATCTGCCCGCGGGGGTGTTTACGGAGGCCGCAGAACCCTCCATGATCCTCCTTGCGCGGAAGCGCGCCGGTGGGCCAAGGGCCAACTGGGTCATCCTAGAACACAACATCGAGGGACCCGTCTCGGAGTACCGCTGCGGTGTCCTCCGTGGCCGTTTCGCCGCGCCGAGAGAAGTGACACAGCACGACTGGATAGCTCAGAAGCATTGCCTGATGAGGTCGCCTCGGCTCGCGGGGCTTTGGGCGAGGCTCAACTCGTCAGTCCTGTCAGACGCTTGTGAGAAACCGCATCTGGGGATACAGCTCCGTGAGAGAGAGGCCACGGAAGGCGATCCGGTGGACCCGACGTTAGTGCAGAGCGCGAACCCAGGAGGCTTCGTTCCTTTCTTGCGCGGCACGGGCGGCGCCAGGTCTGCCTTCGGCTTGCCGATTTGCGCCGAGATGGCATATCTCGACTACTATGCGCGCAGAGATGACATACATAGGCCCCGCTCTCATTGGGACATGGAAGCGCAGAAGATCCTGATCCCGAGGACCGTTGACACCAACTACGCGTGGCGGCTGATGGCGTATGTAGATGACGTGGGCCTCTTCCCTGAGAATACGTTCCTGTACGTGATTCCAAAGCGGCCAGACAACGACGTGTACCGAGTGGCCGCTGTCCTGAACTCAGCAGTTGCCAACGCCTGGCTCGCCGAGCACAGCAACGAGCGGAACATCATCGCGGGCCTTCTTGCTGAATTGCCATGGCCCGCTTTTGAGCCATTCGTGGGTGAGCTTGTCTCAGAGCTGGCGTTCCACCTCGTGAGGATTCAGCGCCGCAAGACTGCCATCCAGCATCGCTCGCCCGATGAAACGTGTCCTGCGTGGATGGACTGGGTGGCCCGACGGATCCTCTTGAGAATCGACGAGATTGTCTGCGGCGCATATGGCTTGACCGAGGATGAGCGCAGGGTGCTGTCTTCTCTGTGTCCTCAGGAGGAACGGCCTGGGCTTCCCGGAGAAGTCGCATTGGCATCAGTCCAGGTTGCTGCCGTCCGAAGCCGATCTGGGCGGAGGCTACTCTCGACCTGCGGGCGCGTGCTAGTTCTAGACGATCGAGCTGGACTAAATAACTCGCCACGATTCTGAATCAATGTGGGCGGGGCCTCTGCGCCCCGCGACACCCTGCGCGGGGCAGAGACGCCCCGCCCACAGGCCTGCGCAATTCCGGCACACGTTCCTTCCTGAGCCTTTGATTCAGAATCGTGGCGAGTTATTTAGCCGTGGTAGCCGTTGACGGGCTCGATCTAGGGCTGCCGGTTCCGGTGCGCGTTGACGACCTGCCCACCGATGTCCGACTGGCCGGCTCGCACATCCGTCTCAGTGCATCTTTGGGAGCACGCAGGCTGGATGGTGTTGTCCTGGCGCGGATCGTTGCCTTCCCTGAAGCGGATCGGACGCGTTCGGAGCTGGTCGCCGAACTACGGCGGCTCACCAAGCCCCTGCCAAGGGAGATTGACCTTGCCGAATGAGGTTGTGCAGGTCTTCTGTCTCGATGTGGGGCAGGGCGACGCCACGGTGATCGTGGGCCCACAGCGGGGGAGAGCGATCATTGTGGATGCCCGGCAGCCGGAGCCTATCCTCGACGTTCTGCGCGAGCACAGGATATCGCGTATTCCTGTCGCATTGCTGACGCACGACGACTACGACCACATTGCAGGCTTTGCCGCTGTGCTGCGCGAGTTCCTGCATGGGATGCAGGGCGCCATTGACTTGGTCGCCTATGATTCGGACAGGCTTCCGCAGTCCGGAGCCTTCAGCGGGCAGCTTGCTCTCCTGAAGGAGTTGTGCCTCCCCGAAGGCCCGCTGGGCCCGCGCGCATTCCAGCCGTGCACACCTACGACGAATGACCGGTTCCTGTCTGCCATGCTGCGTGGCACCCAAGTGGCAACGCTCCTTTACCCGTCGAAGCTTGAGGTCGACTTCCTTGCCCGGTCGGGATCATCGCGCAAGGGTAGACGCAAGCGCCAACGACCCCGTAGCCGGCCCAACGAGGCGAGCGCGATTCTGAAGCTTGAGTGGGCGGGCCATAGGATGCTGTTGGGCGCAGACTTGGGCGCGTTGGGCTGGACGGTGCTCTCCCGCAAGCAAGCACAAAGCCTCCACGCCCACGTGTTCCGCTTCCCGCACCACGGTGGTCGTTTCTCACGTACCGAGGTCCAGAACCAGGTGATATCAGAAGCCGGACTTCTGGACATAGTGAGCCCGTCCACCGTGATCCTGTCGGTCGGAACTGGCAACTCGCACAGGCATCCGGACCCAGGCACGGTCCGCGCCATCTGCGCCCGAAGGGACGTGCGCCTCCTGTGCACCGAAGCGACCGAGCTGTGCTTATGCTCGGGCCACCAAGTGCCTGCTGCCCGACCCAGCGGAGCGGTTCCATGTGCAGGGACAGTGACGGTAATCCTCGGAGCGGGCCCGATGCCTACGGTCCTCCCCTCTGAGGAGGTGCACAGCCGGACAATAGACGGTTTCGCGTGCCCCGCCTGTCGCAGGAGGGTTTGATGACCGGAGCAGGTTGGCTCTGCCTTCGTTCGCGCGATTGGCGTGATTCGCGGGCACCCTCCCCCTCTTGATCCGTGCCATCTGTCTCATCTGTGGTCCATTCGTCCTCGCTCCCTTGACTGGCCTTGGGCGTCTGTGGTAGTCTCAAGGCTACGCGGGCAGCCGGCCCGCTGGTAAGAGCATACCCCTTTCAGGAGGCGCATGGCATAATGGGCAATCCAATCACCCGTCGAGAGCTTCTCCGCGTCGGAGTGGCCGCGTCGGCCTCGCTGCTGGTCGGGCCCGCCGCCATGGCCCGGACGTTTGCGGCCAATGAGAAGATCCGCTTCGCCTGCATCGGCATCGGGGGGATGGGGGGCAAGGGCGTCAACGTGGCCTCTGGCGAGCAGATCGTCGCCGCGGCCGACGTGGACGCGAGCCACTCCGCCGGCGCGGTCAAGCGGATCAAGGAGAAGTTCGCAGACGCGAAGATCTACACCGACTACCGCAAGCTCTTCGACGAGCAGAAGGGCCTCGACGCCGTCTGGGTCGCCACGCCCGACCACCATCACTTCCCCGCCGCCTACCGCGCGCTGGACGCCGGGCTGGCCGTCTACTGCGAGAAGCCGCTCTGCCATGACCTCTACGAGGCCCGCAAGCTCCGCGAGCTGGCCAAGGCGAAGAAGGTCGCCACGCAGATGGGCAACCAGGGCCACTCCGGCGAGCACATCCGCCTGCTGTGCGAATGGATCTGGCAGGGAAGCCTCGGCGACGTGACCGAGGCCCACGTCCGCCCGCCCTACAAGCAGATGGACTTCGGCTCGCGCGACCCCGGCCAGCCGGCCGAGGTGCCGAAGGGCCTGGACTGGGATCTGTGGCAAGGCCCGGTGAAGGAGCGGGAGTTCCGCACCGGCATCGTCCCAGCGAAGTGGCGCGGGTGGCTCGACTACGGCACGGGCCTGCTGGGCGACTGGTTCTGCCACAACGGCGACGGCGCGGTGTGGGCGCTGAAGCTCTACGAGGCCGACACCTGCGAGGTGGAATGCGAGGGCGAGGAGCCGAACGCGACAAACTGGCCCCACGAGGTCCGCGTCTCCTGGAAGTTCCCCAACCGCGGCGACATGGTGCCGTGTATCATGAGGTGGAGCTCGGGCGAGTACAACGACTACAACGCCAAGCCGATGCCATCGTCGGTGGACCCCGAGCGGGTGAAGGCGGCGGCCAGCCAGCCGAGCGCCTACTACGGCACCAAGGGGATGGCCGTGTCGGGCTGGTGGATGAACGGCACGCGGCTGTTCCCGGAGAGCTTCATGAAGGAGGTCGGCAAGCCGAAAGCCGTCCTGCCGCGCTCGAAGGGGCACGAGGCCGATTTCCTCAATGCCATCCGCACGGGCGAGCGCTCGTCGGCCGACTTCGATTACTCCGCCCGCCTCACCGAGGTCATGCTGGTCGGCAACGTGGCCAACCTCGTCCGCGAGAAGCTCACCTACGACTTCCGCGAGGGCAAGTTCACCAACAGCGCCAAGGCCAACGCCCTCGTGAAGCGCCAGCCGCGCAAGGGCTGGGAGCTGGGATACGCATAGCGTCCGAGAGACCGTCCCACGGAATCGAGGCGCTGCGCGCCATGCCTGCAAGGAGGTGTGTCCATGCCTGCCAGTGGCCCCGCAGACTGCGCCGTCGTGACCCGCCGCCGGTTCCTCGAACGCTCCGCCGCGGCCGCCGGCGCCCTTGCCCTCCCCGCAATCGTCCCCTCGTCCGCCCTGGCGAGGGAGGGCGCCGCCGCCCCCTCCGAGCGCGTGGGGCTGGGCTGCATCGGCCTCGGCATCCAGGGGATGGGGAATATGCGGACCTTTCAGGGCAACAGAGAGGTCCGGGTCGTCGCCGTGTGCGACGTGCATGAGAACCAGCGGAACCAGGGCAAGAACGCGGTGGACCAGTTCTACAGCAACAAGGATTGTGCGGCCTACGGGGACTTCCGAGAGCTGATGGCCCGCAAGGACGTTGACGCCGTGCAGATCACGGCTCCCGACCACTGGCACCCCCTGATGATCCTCGAGGCGGTCCGCCAGGGAAAGCACATGTATTGCGAGAAGCCCATCGGCTGGAGCGCCCACGCTGGACAGGTCGTGCGGAAGGCGGTGAAGGAGGGCAAGGTCGTCTTCCAGTTCGGCACCCAGCAGCGGTCGGGCGGCAACTTCCGCCGCGCCTGCGAGCTGGTGCGCAACGGGAAGATCGGCCAGCTCAAGACCATCCTGGTCGGAGTGCCCGGGAGTTGGACGTGTCCCAAGCAGCCCACGGAGCCTGTGCCGAAGGAGCTGGACTACGAGATGTGGCTCGGCCCGGCCCCGATGGCGCCCTACTGCTTCGAGCGCTGCCGGCCCTACACCGCGGGCAAGGGCTGGAGCATCTGGTACTGCATCTCCGACTACTGCATGGGCATGATCGGCAACTGGGGAGTCCACCACCTCGACATCGCCCAGTGGGGAAACAACACCGAACTCAGCGGCCCGGTAGAGGTCGAGGGCACGGGCACGTTCCCCAAGGACATGCTCACCGACTGCGCGACGCACTGGCAGGTCGAGAACCGCTACGCGAACGGCGTGACCCTCGTTCACATGGACGACGCCACCGCTCGCAAGCACCCCCTGCAGCAGGAGGGGCACGGCCACGGCGTTTTCTGGCTGGGCACCGAGGGCTGGGTGCACGTGGACCGCTCGCGCATGGACGCCAAGGACAAGACGCTGCTGAAGGCCAAGCCTGGCCCCAACGACGTCCAGCTCTTCCGAAGCGACAACCACCACGGCAACTTCATTGACGCGGTGAAGGGCCGCACCCAGCCCGCCGCCCCGATTGACGTCGCCGTGAGCACGGACCTCGTGTGCAACCTTCAGGAGATTGCGATACGGCTGCGGCGGAAGCTGCGCTGGGACCCGGCGGGGGAGAAGCTCATCGGCGACGACGAGGCGAGCCGGATGCTGGACCGGCCGATGCGCGGGCCGTGGACGCTCTAAATGGCTCGCCACGATTCCCGGTCGTTGTAGCCACAAGCGTCCCGCTTGTGGACCGTGCCGTCGCCATCGGCTGGCAAGCGGGACGCTTGCCGCTACAAGAGCGCCCGTGGTGCCCAGTGATCGAACGACCGGGAATCGTGGCGAGCCATTTAGTCCTCGCGCCGGGGACAAGGAGGACGATGGATGGATTGGAAGCCTGGTCTGCTGGCCACGCTGGCAGCCACGAGCGCCGCGGCGTTCTGCGGCGAGCCCGCGCCCGTTGGCGGCGGGGTGGCGGTGCTCTCCCAGGACAGCTACGTGCGCGCCTTCCTGGCCTTCCGCACGCCAGTGCAAGTCTCAAAGGACGGACAAGTCACCCCTTCGTTGGAGCCCGACCCGCCGAAGGGCAAGGCCCCGGCGCCGCTCCCCGACTTCCAGTCGCCCTTGCCCCCCGCCGATTGGATGAAGCCGGAGTTCGACGACACGGACTGGACTCGCCAGCGCTCCCCCGTCGAGATGCCGCCGGCATGGCAGGGCCGCAATACCTCGCTCCACTCCGCCACGTGCAGCTCGATCGTCTTCCTCCGCTGGAAGTTCGCCGTGGACGACCCCGCCCAGGCCCAGGACCTCAAGCTCTCGACCGAATACGTCGGCGGCCTGGCCGCCTACGTCAACGGCCAGGAACTGACCCGCGCGCACCTGCCGCCGGGAGAGCTGAAGCCGGACACCCTCGCCGAGAAGTATCCCGACGACCTCTACGTCCTGGAAGGCGGCAAGATGCTCTCCCAGCCCTACCCAGGCGAGGCGATCAAGAAGGAGCTGCTCGCGGCCTTCGAGCGTCGCTACCGCAGGCTCGACGGCATCGCCGTGCCGGCCAGGCTCCTGCGCAAGGGGGGCAACGTCCTCGCGCTCGCGGTCTACCGGGCGCCAACCAACGAGGCCGCCGTCGCCGCCCAGCGCGTGCGCGAGGGCGGGATGTACACCAGCCCGGGCATCTGGGCCTACGCCGCGCTGCGGAGCATCAGCCTGGCGAGCGCCTCGGGCTCGGGCATCGTCCCGAACACCGCGCGGCCCAGGGGCGTGCAGGTGTGGAACGTCGCGCCTTTCGACACGCTGACCGCCTTCGACTACGGCGAGCCGGGCGAGGCGCTCAAGCCGATCGCCATCAACGCCGCCAGGAACAGCGTCTTCTCCGGCCGCCTCGCAGTCGGCTCGGACACAGCTCTCAAGAACCTGAAGGTCACTGTGGGCGACCTCAAGCTCGCGGGCGGCGACGGGCAGTTGCCTGCCTCGGCCATTCGCGTGCGCTACGCCGAGCCGGCCCTGCCCGAGAAGTGCTGGACCCCGCCGCACCGCTTCAACGGCCTGCTCGACACCATTCCCGCCGAAATCCCCGTCATCAAGGCCCCGCCCGAGCGCGAGAGGCACCTCGGCACGCCGATCACCCGCCCGGGCATCACCTGTGGCGCGGTCGCTTCGCTCTGGCTCACCGCGCGCGTGCCCAGGGAGGCCAAGGCCGGCACCTACGAGGGCGTCGTCACCGTCGAGGCCGAGGGGCTGAAGCCGACGGCTGTGCCCCTCAAGCTGGCCGTCCACGACTGGGCGCTCCCTGACCCGAAGGACTTCCGCCAGCACCACCTGATCTTCGTCGCGCAGGAGGCCGTGGCCAAGCACTACGGGGTGGACCTGTGGAGCGACAAGCACTTCGCCCTGATGGCCAAGTCGCTCGCACTGCTGGCCGAGGTCAACTCGCGCGAAGTCCCCATGAACCTCGCCGTCAACTTCTATGGCGGCAACAAGGGGGTGATTGACACCAGCAACGAGGAGTCCATGGTCCGCCGGGTCAAGAAGCCCGATGGCTCGTTCGGCTGCGATTTCACGGTGTTCGACAAGTACTGCGACCTGGTGGCCAAGACCGTCGGCAAGCCCCTCCCGCTGCGGCTTAACTGCTGGGGCACGGTGAGCAAGGAGGGAAAGAACGCGTGCGCGGGCCAGGTCACGTGCCTCGACCCGGCGACCGGCAAACTGGAGGCGATGGAGCAGCCCCTCTTCGGCAGCGAGGAGAGCTACGCCTTCTGGAAGCCGGTGATAGACGAGGCCCTGAAGAAGCTAGCAGCACGCGGCTGGCTCGACGTGGCCGCCCTCGGCCACAACAGCTACTGCTACTCGCCCGAGCCGGCCGTGATCGCCGTCGCCAAGCGGCTCTGGCCCGACGGCGTCTGGGCCTACACCGCCCACAACGGCACGCTGGCCGGCAAGTTCACGACGAAGGAGAAGGACGCCTCGATGCCCGTGAAGTACTCGGTCTGCATCTGGACCGAGGGGCGGCTGTCCCCGCGCGGCTCGGGCGCGCTCCTGAAGCCGCGGCCGAGCATCTGGTGCAACACCGCGCGGACCCGCCACCGCGACCACTCGCCCCTCATCGTCATCCGCAACCTGCCCGAAGAGATGCTCCTGCGGGGCCACGACGGCGCAGGC
>VGYV01000026.1 GCA_016872855.1 Planctomycetota bacterium | reverse complement strand
GCGATCCAGCGCCGGCACAGGTGTATTTCGGCGTAAGTCCTTGCCATGCCTATGCTGAGGGAGGTAGAAGGGTTCCTCGGCTTGGCGCCCCCCTTGTGGGCACCCACAAGAAAGCCCGGAGAGCCGCCAAAATTATCCTTGACAAATGGGGCTTTTGTTAGTAAGCTACGGGTCTGCGTACCTTTTTCCGGCTGCGTTCCGGTTCGTTTTGCCTGAACCACAGGAGAGCGACAGATGTCCCATAAGGTTGACCGTCTTCAGTTGATCCGTGAGCGCCACCGCAAGCTGATCCTCGAGCCTCGCAGCAAGGTGATGGATTTCGACTTGTTTGACGAGTGGCACGAGGACTTCGATGTGGTGGACGAGGAGGTGCTCGCGCGCGAGCTGCGAGACCGGGGCGAGGATGAGTGACCCGCGTTCCCGGTGGAACGCGGGAAACTGGCAACTCGGAACTCGGGAGTCGTTTTTGGAGCGTTGAAGGCCGTGCCGTGTGGAAGGAAACGCCGCCGCCGCAAGATAGCGAAGCACAAGCGCGATAAGCGGCGCCGGGCCGACCGTCACAAGAAGAAGCTGCGCTGAGCGGCCCCTCGCCCGCGCGAACTGCGTGAGAATCAGCCGCCCGCCCGGCGGCGCGTGGCGGTGCGCTCCCTCCGACCTCTTGCCCCCCTCTTCACCCAGGGCGCCCCGACGTGTTGCCTAGAGCGTGACCCGTTGGGAGTCCCGCCTTTAGGCGGTTCTCTCCCATGCCCTTCCGCCTGAAGGCGGGACTACATGGCGGCTGCCCTTTGATATGGGTGAACCACCAGGCGCCAGCGGTCTTCCCGAATCGTCGTCGTTGTCGTCGTCGTCCTCGTCGTCGAGAGGAGGAAGGGGGACGGGGTGCGGACTCGACGACGACGAGGACGAGGATGAGAAGACTGGGAGCGAGTTGATTGACTTCCGCAGATCGCCGCGCTATAATCAGGGCGCGGGCGAGGTTTGGCCTCGTCCCCAAGGGGGCTGTGTGGCTCAGGGACCCCAGGAGAGCAGGCCATGAAAAGGTTGGTTGTCTGCCTCGTGGTTGTCGCAGTGGCCGGCTGCCAGAGCGCATGGCAGAGGCTGGACCAGTATTCCGCGTCGTACATGCGGGTGATGGATGCGGCGCAGGCCGTTCTCGCCCGGCGCTACGTGGTGACGGCGGTGGACCGGGCGCATGGGATCATCGAGGCGTCGTCCATCGTGCGGGCCAACATGATCACGAAGTATCGCACGAAGGCGACGGCGCGGGTGTTCCAGACGGGGGATGGGACGTACGACGTGGAGATGCGTGTGACGAATGAGCTGGAGCTGTCGGAGCCGTCGCTGATGGGCCGCGGGCAGCCGCCGCACGACTGGCGGGCGGTGGGCTTCGACCATCTGGCGGAGACGGCGCTGAGGGCCGAGGTGCAGGCACAGATGATGGGTCAGACGGTGACGGCGACGCCGCGGCCGTCGTATCTGCTCTTCTCGGCGCCGAGGCCGCCAGTGCCTGCGGGCCTGATGCGGCCGAGAATCCCTGACCCCGTGGGTGGCGCGAAGGAGCCGCCGCCCCCGCCGCCGAAGCCGCAGTCGGCCCCGAAGCCGAGCCCTGAGGCCCCGAAAGTGAGCCAGGCGAGCCTGTTCACGCAGCACCTGGCGATGGGCGACCTGCACTGGGAGCGGCGCGAGCTGGACGAAGCGTTGCTGGCGTATCAGCGTGCCGCCTTGGCGGCGCCGAAGGAGCCGACGGGCCACCTGTCGCTCGCGGGGGTGTGGACGGCGCTGCGGCGGTACTCGGTGGCGGCTGTGGCGCTGCGCGAGGCGGCCGCGGTGGCGAACGGCCATCGGCTGGCCGCGGCGGAGCTGGCCCGGCTGCGGGGGCCGGCCGAGGAGATGACCGAACGGCTCCTGCTCCTGAAGGGCTGGTGCAAGCAGCAGCCGAACGACGTGGACGGTCAGCTCCTGCTGGCGTACCACTACATCCTGGCCGGCCGCGCCGACGACGCCCGGGCGAGCCTGGGCGACGTGGTGCGGGTAAAGCCGCAGGACGCGGCGGCGCGGTTCCTCACCGAGCAGCTCGCGGCCACGCAGTCCTAGCGCGGCCACCAGACGCCCGCCCCCGAATAGGACCTATAGGGCCTATAGGTCCTATTTCGTTTCTGTTGCCGGAAGCCAAGACTGCCTGAAGGCAGGACTCCAAACAGGGAGGGAACGCGTTGGGAGTCCTGGCTTCAGCCAGTCTTTGGCTCTCGAGCACGGCGCCTGTGCTCGGCGGACCAGGCGTTCCGCAACAGCAACTACCTTGTTGGACGCGAGCCATGGAGCCGCTTGCCGATGGTGGTGCCTGGCGCGAGGCCCGCGAGGCGATGGTGGAGCAGCAGCTCCGCGGGCGCGGCATTCGGGATGGCCGGGTGCTCCAGGCGTTCCGCGATGTGCCCCGGCACCTCTTTGTTCCCAGCGACCGGCTCGCCGAGGCGTACGAGGACCACCCGCTGGACATCGGGCGGGGCCAGACGATCTCCCAACCGTTCATGGTGGCGCTGATGACGGAGGTGTTGTCGCTCCGAGGGGGCGAGCGGGTGCTCGAGGTGGGCACGGGCTCAGGCTATCAGGCAGCGATCCTGGCAAAACTGTGTGCCACGGTCTATACGGTGGAGCGGCTGGCCGAGTTGAGCGAGCGGGCGCAGGCGCTCCTCGGGCGGATGGGGCTTGGGAACGTGCGGTTTCGCGTCGGGGATGGCACGCTGGGCTGGCCCGAGGAAGCGCCGTTCGACCGCATCATCGTGACGGCTGGGGGGCCGGACGTGCCGGCGTCGCTGAAGGCCCAACTGGCGGAGGGCGGGCGGCTGGTGATGCCCGTGGGCGACCGGTATGGGCAGGACCTTGTGGCTCTGGAGCGGCACGGGGAGAGCTTCAAGCAGGAAAGCCACGGCGGCTGCGTGTTCGTGCGGCTGATTGGGAAGGAGGGGTGGCCCGAGTGAGGGGGGCGGCCGAGCCCCGCCCGGATGACACGGACAGGCACGGACACACACGGACGGGTGGCTCTCATCCTCAGATACCGTGTCCGTGTGTGTCGGTGTTGGTCCGTGTGGCTTGCCGGCACTTCTTGACAAGCTCGGAGCGTGCGAGAGAGCGAGGACGAGGGACGAAGGACGAGGACGAGGACGATTGGGGGAGAAGCCGGACGCAAGCCGTTGTGAACGCTTTGACTTCCCCGCCGCGGCGGTGGTATAATCGCGGAGTGGAAGTGCCCGGGCAGAGATTCCTCCATGAACCCCCTATGACAGGAGGGGCCTGAGTGCGTATCGTGGTGATGAAATGGGCGGCCGGGGTGCTGGCCGCCGTGTGCTTCAGCCTACCGCAGTCCGAGGGCGGCTCGGCGCCGGCCCGGGCCGAGGCGACGGAGCCGCTGGCCATCTCCTACGTGGAGCCGGCCACGCCGGAGGCGGGACGGGAGAGCTGGATCGTGGTCTATGGCCACGGCTTCAGCGAGGACGCGGCGAACGTGAAGGTGAAAGTGAACGACATCGCGGCGCTCGAGGTGCGGGTGCCGGCGCCCGAGCGCCTCAAGGCGCGCCTGCCCGCGACGACGGAGGCCGGGTCGGCCTCGGTGACGGTGGAGAACCCCAATGGCGAGAGCGTGACGCTGTCCCGAGCCGTGTACTTCCGCCCGAAGGGCGGCGGCTGGAGCTTTGGGGCGATGATGGCCGGGCTGCGGCGCGACTGGCGGGTGTGCGTCGAGTGGTTCCGCCTCGGCGGGCCGGTGATGTGGCCCCTCCTGTTCCTCTCGTTCTTCGGCATCGCGTGGATGGTCCACTGCCTGCTCGTGCTGAGGCAGTCGCAGATTCTGCCGCAGAAGTTCATGGACGCCCTGGCAACCCACTTGTCGCAGGGGGACATGAAGGGGGCGACGGGCGCGTGCGAGGGCTCGCGGTCGGTCTTCGCCCGCGTGGTGTTGGGGGGGCTGCGGAAGCTGGGGGAGGGGCCTGAGAAGATACGCGAGGCGGTGGCGGCGGCCGGCTCGCGCGAGGTGGCCCACCTGCACCAGAAGATCGGCTACCTGGCCAACATCGGCACCATCGCGCCCATGCTGGGCCTGCTGGGGACAGTGACGGGGATGGTCATGGGCTTCAACGTCATCGCCTCGGGCGAGGTGCGCCACTACCTGCTCGCCGCCTCGATTGCCCAGGCCCTCATCACCACGGTGGTGGGCCTGTGCATCGGCATCCCGGCGATGCTGGTCTACTACTACCTGCGGGCGCGCGTGCTGCGGTTGACGACGAACATGGAGCTGACGGCCGATGAGGTGGCGACCACGATCATCGAGAAGGGGGAGGAAGCATGAACTTCCGCCGGGCCGCCACGCAGGAGGAAGGCTTCCAGATCGCCCCCATGATCGACATGGTCTTCATCCTCCTCATCTACTACGTCTGCACCACGGCGATGGGCCAGCTCGAGCGGCAGATGGACCTCGAGCTGCCGACCGCTGAGAAGGGCGTGGTGGCGCGGCAGCGGACCCCCTACTTCATCAACATCACGAAGCAGGGCACCGTCCTCATCGGCAACCGCGTGATGAGCGACGACGACCTGCGGACCTGGCTGAAGGAGCTGCACGACTCCTACGGCGCCGCCCCCCCGCCCGTGGTCATCCGCGCGGACAAGGAGACGCCGTTCCAGTACTTCGTGAAGGTGCTGGACGCCTGTGCGGTGGCCGACGTGCGGAACGTGGCCTACGCCAACATCGAAGGGCCGCGGCGAAGCCCGTAGCGCGGCTGCCGGCTCGGAGCACTCATGCGCATTGCACGTGTCGCGACAAGGCTGATCGCCCTCCCGCTCTGGCTCGCCGTGGCCCAAGGCGCGCTCGCCGGCGAGGGCGCCGCGGCCCCCGCTGACCTCCAGTTCGACTTTGCCGAGGGCCTCTTCCGCGACAACCTGACCAAGCAGGCCATCGTGGAGCTGGAGAAGTTCCTCAAGGAGAACCCCAAGGACCCGCGGGCGAGCCTCGCCCGCTTCTACCTGGGCGAGTGCCACTACAAGGAGCAGCGCTACGACGCCGCGCTCCCAGAATTCGAGGCCGCGGCGAAGGACGAGAAGCTCACGATGCGGCCCATCGTCCTCTACCGCATCGGCGACTGCCGCTTCCGCCTCAAGGACCTCGCGGGCGCCGTCGCCCCGCTCCGCGCCTTCCTCGCCGCCGACCTGGCCAACCCCGACCACCGCCGCTTCGTCGTCCACGCCCGCTTCGCCCTGGCCCTGGCCGAGTTCGCCCAGAAGCGCTTCGCCGAGGCCCTGCCCCTCTTCCAGGAGGTCCTCGCCGACCCCGCGCCCGAGAACACGTACAAGGGCTACGTCCTGCTGCCCATCGGCGACTGCTTCCTGGCGCTGGGGAAGGTGGATGAGGCCCTCGGGTGCTACCGCGAGCTCGAGACCTATCTCGAAGCGGCGATCAAGGCGAAGCCCGATGGCCCGGACGCGAAGAAGCAGGCCGACATGCTCGCCGGCGCCCGCGCCCAGATCGGCAGCCTCCTCCTCGGCCAGAAGAAGTTCGACGAGGCCCTGGCCGTGCTGGGCAAGGTGGACGCGGCCGGGCCGCAGGGGGCCGAGGTGCTCTTCGGGCGGGCGCAGGCCCTCTTCTTCCTCGGGCGGCACCAGGAGGCCCTGGTGCCGGCCCTCGACTACCTCAAGCGCTTCCCCAAGGGCGCCTTCCTCGTGAGCGTCCTCTGCATCGCCGGCGAGTGCTGCTACCGCGCCGAGCGCTTCGCCGAGGCCGAGCAGCACTTCGCCGCGCTCCTGGCCGCCGACAAGACGGGCAAGGACCCTGCCCGCGAGGCCGCCGCCTACGGCCGGGCCGCCGCCGCCTACCGCCAGGGCGCGGCGCGGGCCAAGGAGGCCGCCGCCGCCGCCGCCGACGCCTTCCTCAAGGAGTTCCCCAAAGGCCAGCGGGCGCCCGACGTGGCGTACTTCCGCGCCGAGGAGGCCTTCTGGCTCGGCGAGCACGCCGACGCGCTGGACCGCTACCGCAAGCTGCCCGCCGAAACGCCCGACCCCGAAAACGTGTGCCACAAGATCGCCGTCTGCCTCGACCTCCTCAAGCGCCACGACGAGGCGGCGGGGGCCTACGAGGACTACCTCAAGCGCTTCCCGAAGGGCAGCCGCATCCAGGCCGCCCTCGAGCGCGCCGCCCGCCTCCGCGGCCAGCTCAACCAGTACGCCAAAGCCATCGTGCTCTACGGCGAGTACTTCAAGCTCTACGCCAGCGCCGACCCCAAGACCGCCGAGGAGTTCCTCTACAAGAGGGGCGCCTGCCAATACGAGCTGAAGCAATACGACGAGATGTTCGCCACCTTCACCACCTACTTCGACCGCTACCGCGCGGGCGTCTACAAGGGCGACGTCCTCTACTTCCTCGCCTGGTACCACAGCGAGATCAAGAAGGCATACGAGGTGGCCGTCCCGCTCTACGAGCTGTGCGCCAACATCCCCGGCAAGTACCAGAAGCCGGCCCGCCGCCACCTCGCCCACAGCTACGTGAGCCTAGGCAAGGCCCGCCTGGCCGAGAAGCAGCAGAAGGAAGCCAACGAGCTGTTCCTCAAGGCCGCCGAGACCTTCCTCGGCCTCATCCGCAACGACCCCGACGTGCTCGCCGACGCCCCGGAGTACCTCTGGACCGCCGAGCTGTTCCGCGAGCAGCGCCGCTCCGCCGAGGCCATCGAGGCCTTCGAGGCCCTCCTCAAGCGCTTCCCCGACGAGGGGACGCCCTACGTCATCTACTGGCTCGGCGAGCTGGCCCTCAACCTGCCCAAGCCCGACCACGAGCGCGCGAAGAAGTACTTCAAGGACTTCGTAGACCGCTTCCCGCCCCACCACGAGCTCTTCCTGTGGGCCAAGTTTGGCCTCGCCGAGACGCTGAAGGGCATGGGCGACAGCGACGGCGCTTGGCCCTACTACCAGCAGGTCGAGGAGCTGGCCCCAAACGCCATCGGCAACCCGGACACCCGCGACCGCCTCATCCTCAAGTGCATGCTCCAGATGGGGCGCATGGCTTTCGACAAGAAGAACTGGGAGTTCGCCCAGAAGTACCTGCTCCGCGTGGTCATGCTCGTGCCCACGGGCGAGGAGGCAGCCGAGGCCCGCTACAAGGCCGGCGTCGCCGCCTTCCACCTGGGCGACCTGGACGCCGCCATCACGGTCTGGAACGGCCTGATCCAGAAGTTCCCCGATTCCCCCTGGCGCGAGCGGCTGCTCAAGGAGCTCGAGCAGTACAAGCTCCGCCTCGCGCCCGACGGCAAGAGCCTTGAGAAGCGTCCTTGACTCGGTAGAAATGAATGGGGGGCCGCCAATGGCCGCCGTATCGCCAATCAGCCGCCGCCGCGACGACGTGAGCCGCTGGGTCCTCACGTCCCTCGCCGTCTCGCTCCTCATCCACCTCCTCCTCGTCCACTTCGTCGGCAACATCCGCGCCTTCGACGTCGAGGAGTTCTCCTCCTCCATCTCCCGCTGGTTCCACATCGTGCAGGAGCCGGAGCCACCGAGCGCGCGGCCGGTGTCCGCTGAGCCTGGAAAGGTGGCCGACAGCGGCGGCCCGCCCGTGCCGGTGCGGCCCGACGAGATTCCGCTCCTCGACCCCAAGCAGCGCATCCCCGGCCCCTCCTTTCCCACGGAGAGCGAGCTGGCCGTGCCCGCGCACCCCCCGACTGCCTCGCGCGCGCCCGACAGCGAACACGTCATCATCCACCGGCGCGGCCAGCCGCGCGTGGACCAGACGAACGCCGAGATCGGCGAGGTGGCCCCCGTGCGCACCCTTGCCACGCCCAGCGTGGCCCCCATCGGCGCGGGAGGCCGTGGCATCCTGCGTGGCTCGCCCGGCCTGCCCGGCCCGCCCAAGCCGCAGCTCCAGCTCCGCGAGCTGGCCGCCCCGCGGCCGGCCACCGACTCCCACGCAGGCCCCCTCGCGCCCCCCACCGTCGCCCCAAGCGTCACCGCCGTCATCCCAGGCGTCACCACCCCGCAGGGCATCGCCATCCCCATCGAGGACTCCCTTGCCCGCCGCGACGTCGGCACCTCGCCCGTCATCATCTTCCCCGGCAAGGCCCCCGAGGACGTGGAGCTGCCCGTCTATCCCCTGGGCGGCGAGGTGAGCATGCGGATGGACCTCTTCGCCCGGCCGGGCGAGGAGCGCCACTACTTCCGCCTCGAGATCAGCGTCGCCAAGCCCGACAAGTTGCTCGTGATCCCGAAGGACGTGGTGTTCATCTGCGACGTCTCTCTGAGCATGCAGCGGGCCGAGATCGTGGCCGCGCGCGACGCCCTCGGCCGCTACCTTCGCAGCCTGCGGCCCAACGACCGCTTCAACGTGGTCCTCTTCAGCGAGGAACCGCGCAAGCTCTTCCCCGACTTCGCCGACCCCTCGCCCGAGCGCGTCGAGGCCGCCCTCCGCTTCGTGGACCGCCTCCCTGGCCACGTCCGCACAGATGTCTATCGCGTCCTCAACGCTGTCGTCCGCGACGTCGCCGACCAAGCCGTCCGCAACCGCCCGACCAACGTCTTCTTGATCAGCGACGGGCGCTCGACCCTCGGCATCCGCGACGCCCGCCGCATCGTCAACGAGATCAGCGCCTACGCCAAGCCCACCTTCGCCATCCTGCCCTTCGACGCCGGCGAGGGCGGCAACCGCTACCTCCTCGACCTCCTGGCCTACCGCTCGCGCGGCCAGGCCACCTTCTCCGACAGCGTCGAGCAAGTCGAGGCGCCGCTCGCTCAGCTCTTCCAGCGCTACGACAAGCCCGTCCTCATGCAGCTTCGCCTCAACTACACCAACCTCGCTGTCGAGGAGACCTATCCCGCCTTCCTTCCCAACCTCTACGCCGACCAGCCGGTGGTCCTCTACGGGCGCTGCAAGCCCGGCCAGAACGTGACGATACAGCTCGAGGGCAAAATCCCCTACGCAGGCCGCACCCTCCAGCACAGCCACACGCCCGGCGCGCCCGACCCGAAGCGCGAGGACATCGCCCGCGACTGGGCCCGACAGAAGATCCACCACCTGGTCTCCGACCTGGCACGCGTGGGCGAAAGCTCCGAACTCCGCGCCGAAATCGAGCGCATCGGCCGCGAATACGGCGTCCGAACCCCCTACGACCGGTAACCCCACGCGCCGCTGGAGCGCGCCTCAGGGAAGCACGCGGCCAATGTTGAATGCTGAATGCCGAATGTCGAATGCCGAATGCCGAACGGAGCGATCCGATAGCTGCCCGCCTCTCTCTTTGTTCATTCATCATTCATCATTCATCATTCATCATTCGCCATTCGGTATTCCGCTCCCGCGGCATTCATCCCGCTGCGTCCGCCTGGATGGGGGGAGAGCGTGAGGATTCGCGACGCCATTGCCATCGTCCTCTCGATGCTGTTGCCCGGCACGGGCCACATCGCGGCCGGCAAGCCGTGGAAGGGGGTCCTCATCTTCTTCCTCTTCGGCTTCGCCCTCGACGGCTGGATCTACAGCCAGGCCGCCACCGTCCTGCCCCCCGAGCACACCGTCCTGAGCATCCCTGCCGTCCGCAACTGCTCCCTTGCCCTGGGCATCATCCTCTGGGCGTTCGCCGTCTGCGACACGGCGGCCCTGGCGCTCCGCCACCGCCGCATCGTGGCCAAAGCCGAGGTGGCCGAAGGCCACATCCGCAACGCCTTGATCGGCCACCTGCGCCGCGAGCCCCAGGCCGCCCTCAAGGCCCTCCGCGCCGCCCTCCGCATCAACGACCAGGACCCCGACGCCTGGTTCCACCTCGGCGTCGCCTATGCCAGCCTCGGCCAGCGCCGAAAGGCCCGCAGGGCACTCGGCCAGTGCATCCGCTACGACCACGACGGCAAGTGGGACACGCAGGCCCAGGCCCAGCTCGAAGCTCTCGCCCGTGGCGGTGGCACGGCTGGCTTGTCCAGCCGTGGCTTGACGGGCGCAGAAACACGGTCGGACAAGCCGACCGTGCCACACCCAGAGCCCCCCAGTGAGGAGGCCGAAAGTTGAAGCTCGCTCTCGACCTCCGGACAATCAACCTGGGCCTTCTCCTCCTCCTCATCCTCGTGATGGCGAACCAGTTGGGCTTCGACCTCCCGCTCGGCGGCAAGCGCGGCCTGCCGATCACCGTGGCCGACGGGGTCCTCGCCCTGGCCGCGGTAGGAGCGGCGCTCCAGCTCCTCGGCCGCAAGCTGCGCGGCCTCAGGCTGCCACCTGTCCAGGCCTACGTTCTCGTCGCCGCCGGCTGCGTCGCCCTCGCCCGCTCCGAGTCCCAGCCCGAGGCGATGAAGGAGGTCCTCCAGCTCGTCGAGTACTTCCTCATCGCCTTCGCCGTCTTCCTCAACGTAGCCGAGCGGGGCGACGTGAGGCTGGTCCTGGCCATCTTCGCGGCGGCAACCGCCATCGTCGTCCTCTGGGCCGCCTGGCACTACCTGCGGTGCGATTCGGCCCTGGACGTTCGGGCCGGCTTCAAGAACCGCAACGCCCTGGGCGCCTTCCTCGCCATCGCGCTCCCAGTCCTCTACGGCCTCGCGCTCCACGTCCGCTGCTGGGGCCTGCGCCTCGGGCTCCTCGCCCTCGTCGCCCTCGGCCTGCTCGTCAACCTCTCGGGCGGCGCCGTGCTCGCCACGCTGCTCATCCTCGGCCTCCTCAGCGCGCTCCGCGGCCAGAGGGCGCTCGCGCTCTACGTGGCCGCCCTCGCCCTCATCTGCCTCGGCGCGCCCAGGCTCCTCCCGCGGCCCTACCACACCCACATCCTCTTCAGCTCCGTGACCCCCTACGTGAGCGACAACTTCCTCCTGAGCGACAAGGCGCTCGTGGCAAGGGCCGAGCACTTGCGCCAGGCGGCGCTCAAGGCCAAAGCCGACAGCCCCCAGTCGCCCCCGACTCGCGACATCTTCGATGCCAGGCACCTGATGAAGTTCCTGGCCGACCGCCGCGGGGGCGAGCGCCGACTCACCGGCGAGGAACGCGCGCTCCTCCTGGACCTCGAGAGGGAGGCCCAGCAGGCCGCCGAGGCATTCCCCCACGTTGCCGCCGCCTCGGCCTTCGCCTCACCTGCCGTCGCCGTGCGCTATCAGCACTGGGACGCCGCCATCACGTGCGCCAGAAGGCTTTGGGACGACCTCGCGACCACGCTCTTCGGCTTGGGCTACAGGGACTATCATACCGCCGTCGAACCCTTCCGCCCCTCGGAGGGCAGGCTCGGATACTACACCGATATCGTCGAGGTCTACAACGTCGCTACCTCGGAGCCCTTCACCCACGACGTCTGGCTCAAGGCCCTGGTGCAGACGGGGCTGGTGGGGCTGCTGGCCCTCGGATGGTTCGTCGCCGCGCTCTTCGGGCGCGCCCTGCGGCTCTACGGCCAGGCCCACAGCGAGCTCG
Source organism: Planctomycetota bacterium (assembly GCA_016872855.1). Classification (GTDB taxonomy): domain Bacteria; phylum Planctomycetota; class PUPC01; order DSUN01; family DSUN01; genus DSUN01. Next base: position 14,394 of record VGYV01000026.1, on the reverse strand, counting down.
CCCTCGGCCTCGCCCTCGGCGCCGCCGGCGGCATCCTCGGCTTCGCACTCTGTGGCATCTTCACCGAAACCCTCGCCCGCGGCATCGCCATCCCCTTCGTCTTCGTCTGCTCACTCGTCCTCCTCGGTGAGCGCATCGTCCACGGCGAGGACCGCTCCGGCATCGAGCGCCTCAAGTCCGACGAGTATTGAATTGGAAGAATGGATGGGTGGATGAATGGATGAATGCCTGACAACCATCCAACCATCCATTCATCCATTCATCCATCCTTCCGCCACAGAAGAAGGCAGCACACTATGGTTAGAGTTGGCATCCTCGGCGCCACGGGCGCCGTCGGCGAAGCTCTCATCCGCATCCTCCTGGGACACCCCGAGGCCAGGCTCACCTTCCTCGCCTCTGACCACGCGGCCGGCACGCGCGTGGACCAGGCCCTGCCCGTCCTCCGCGGGCAGACCGACGCCACGCTCCGCGCGCCCGATCTGGCCGGCTTCGTTGCCGAAGCCGACGTTGTGTTCCTTGCGAAGAAGGGCGCCGACTCGATGGAGTGGGCGCCCAAGCTCGTCGCCACCGGCCTCAAGGCCATTGACTGTGGCGCCGAGTTCCGCTTCCGCGACCCAGCCCTCTACGAGCGCTTCTACGGCGCCAAACACACCTGCCCCGAACTCCTCGCCGAGGCGGTCTACGGCCTCCCTGAGCTCTACCGCGACAGCATCCGCAAGGCCCGCATCGTCGGCGTCCCAGGCTGCTACCCCACCACGGCCATCCTCCCTCTCGCGCCCCTCCTCGCCGAAGACCTCGTCGCACCCGCCGGCATCGCCGTGGATGCTTATTCCGGCCTCTCCGGCGCCGGCAAGACCTACAACGAGAAGACCCGCAACCTGTTCGTGGACTGCGATGAGAACTGCCGCGCCTACAACCCCCTCACCCACCGCCACGCGCCCGAGATCGAGCAGGAACTCTCCCTCGCCGCAGGCAAGCCGGCCACGGCCCTCTTCGTCCCACACCTGCTCCCCCTTGACCGCGGCATACTGACCACCATCTTCGCCGACCTCGCCCGGCCCGCCACCACCGCCGACGTTTTGGCCCTCTGGCGCCAGCGCTACGCCAACGAGCCCTTCATCCGCGTCTTCGACAAGCTCGACGAGGTCACACTCGCCAACGTCCACCGCACCAACTACGCCGACTTCTCGGCCCTCGTGGATGCCCGCTCGAGCAAGCTCGTCATCGTCTCCGCCCTCGACAACGTCATCCGCGGCGCCTGTGGCATGGCCGTCCACTCCATGAACCTCATGTGCGGCCTCCCCGAAACCACGGGCCTCCTCTTCCGGTGTGTCTGAAGCGTGGGCGAGAGCTGGAGACGCCATGAGGCACCTGCACGGCCCCATCGCCACCCACGGCCACGACGATCATCACGGCGAACACGCGCACCATCATATGCACAAGCACGCGGAGCGGTCGCGCCTCCTCGCCTCGCTGGCCCTCACCGGCGCGATGATGGTTGCAGAGCTGATCGGGGGCCTCCTGACCAACAGCCTGGCGCTGGTGAGCGACGCTGGGCACATGGCCACGCACTTCGTCGCCTTGGCCGTGACCTACTTCGCCATCCTCATCGCGGCACGCCCGGCTCCCGCGGGGCGCACCTATGGCCTGTACCGCACCGAGATTCTCGCCGCCTTCGTCAACGGCCTTCTCCTCCTCGGAGCGACCGCATACATCCTCTACGAATCCGCCGTCCGCCTCATCCAGCCGGTCCCGATCGCCACGACAGAGATGCTCATTGTGGCTGTGGCGGGCCTTGTGGTCAACTTCGTGTCCGTGCTTCTGCTGGCCGGCGTGGGGAAGCAGGACCTCAACGTGCGAAGCGCCTTCCTCCACATGATCGGCGACACTCTGTCCTCCGTCGCCGTCGTCGGCGGAGCCGTCCTGATGCACTTCACCGGCTGGCTGCGGGTGGACCCCATCCTCAGCGCCCTCATCGCCGTGCTCATCGGCATCTGGTCGGTCGGCCTCCTGCGCGACTCGGCCAACGTGCTCCTCGAATCCACGCCCAAGCACGTGGACATCGCTGCGCTGGTGAACGCCCTGCGCGCCGCTTCGCCCGAGGTCCGCGACCTCCACGACATCCACGTCTGGGAGATCACCTCGGCCATGTACGCCATGACCGCCCACGTCACCCTCGATGCCGCCACGACCGTTGCCCAGGCGCAGGATGTCCGGCAGCGCCTCGAGGCCTGCGCCCGCGACCAGTTCCGCATCGGCCACACCATCTTCCAGTTCGAGGGCGCCGACGCCTCGTGCGACCACGTCGAGCCCTACGGCGCCTCACACGCCGTGACGGACGAGTAGCCGGCGCCGCAGCCCCAGGAGGCGACCGAGATGCCCGCAAAGCCACACGTCGTCGTCGTCGGAAGCTCCAACACCGACATGGTCATCCGCTCGCCACGCCTCCCGCGGCCCGGCGAATCGGTCGTCGCCGGGCACTTCTACATGGCCGCCGGCGGCAAGGGGGCCAACCAGGCCGTCGCCGCCGCACGCGCCGGCGCCCACGTCACCTTCGTCGCCAGGCTCGGCACCGACGTCTTCGGCGACCAGGCTATCGCCGGCTTCCACCGCGAGGGCATCGAGTGCCGCTGGATCGCACGCGACCCCAAGACCCCCTCCGGCATCGCCCTCATCCTCGTCGCTGAGGATGGTGAAAACCTCATCTCCGTCGCCCTCGGCTCGAACCTCAAGCTCACGCCCGCCGACGTGGAGCGCGCCGCCGACGCCATCGCCCGCGCCGGCGCTCTCGTCGTTCAACTCGAAGTCCCCCTCCCCGCCGTTCGCAAGGCCGTCGCACTCGCACGCCGCAGCCGCGTCCCCATCGTCTTCAACCCCGCCCCCGCACCGCGCAAGCCGCTCCCCAAGTCCCTACTGCCCCAGATTGACTACCTGGTCCTGAACGAGACCGAGTTAGAGGTGATTTCGGGAAGCTCGGACTTCACGGCGGCCCGCGGCCTCCTCGACGCCGGCGTCGGCTACGTCATCCTCACCCGCGGCAAGCGGGGAGCGGCCGTCCTCGACGGCACGCCTCGCCCAAGGCTCATCCCCGGCTACAAGGTCAAGGCCGTTGACGCCGTGGGCGCGGGCGACGCCTTTGTGGGCACCCTTGCCACGTTCATCGCGGAGGGCCGCCCGCTGGAGCAGGCCCTTGGCCTGGCCAACGCCGCCGCCGCCCTCTCCGTCACCCGCAAAGGCGCCCAGCCCTCCATGCCCACCCGCACCGAGATCCTCCGATTCGCGGCGCGTCATCGGGAGTCGGGCCGAGGACGCTGGCACTGAGCTACCCCCGTCCGCCACGTGCAAGTTAAGAGAGGTCGAGCCATGGTGCCGCGCAGGCCGCTGCAGTAATGTTGCAGACCTATTCAACTCTGCAACGCTCTCATCTTCCCCCAATGCCCCGCCACAATCTCGAGCAGGCGAGCGTGAAGCGGCGTCTTCGCACTCGGTGGGGCGCGGCAGACGCGACGCCGGCCATGGTCCGACACGCGCGCGTAGCCCCTGCGAACGAGCTTCGCCATGTGTCTGCTCACCGCCGCGGGCGACATCCTGAGTTCGCGGCTCAGCACGCGGGGCTCCACCGCCTCGCCACTGGCCAGCCTGCGTAGAATCTGGAGCCTCCGAAGGTGCGTGAAAGCCGTCGCGGCGTCGAACACATCCTCGGCCGCGGTCCTCGCGCCATCCGCTGTCCCGCTGCTCGCGCGTCGAGGCGTGGACCCCCAGGACGGGCGTGGCAGCCTGCTCCCGAGCGCCTCGTACAGCCATCTGGCGAGTTGCCCGCTCAGAGCGTGCTCGCTATAGGGGGACCGAGCGGCGCAATAGCAGCGCGCACCCGACCGGCGGCGCCACACCAAGCCCGCGGAGTCCAGCCGTGCAAGGTGCGCGGACACCAGGTCGCGGCTGAGGCGCAGAACTCGGGACAGTTGGCTGGGTGTGAGGTCCTCCCCAGCGGCCAGCCGCGACATGATGCGAAGGCGGTTGCGGCAGGCGATGGTGCGCAGGACACGAACGATGATCTCATCCATTGCGTTCCTCCTGGACAATCATTGCAGAGTTGAATAGGTCTGCAATGATACTCCTAACCCACGCCGGTGTCAAGCCCCTGGCGGAACGGGAGTATGACCCCCAATCCTGGTGATTCTTGGGGGGCTGGCAGGAAGGTGTGTGAAACCAGATGAAAATCGGCTATGCTCCAGAGTGTCCCCTACGGGCTTTCCCCGTAGCAAAGAAGCATAGCCGATGGTTCCCGAACGCGTGCGTGCGCAGATCATGGCAAAAGTGGTCGGTCTTGTCGAGGGGGTTTTGGCGTGGTGGATGTCGGGGGAGGAGGACAAGCCGTTCTATGCGGTAGAGCACAAGGGTGCGGAGGTGGGTCGGGAGTTCGCTCGGCAGTTGGTTCAGGCGGTCGTGCAGGGTTTGGGGACGGGCTACAGCGGGCGAGTGCTCGGCCCCACACGCCCAAACAAGTTTGGGCGTGGCACCCTCGCATTCCTTCGTGATTCCCCGCAACGGGTGCCACGCCCAAGCAACGCTTGGGCGTGTCCTGGGCAACACCAGCTACCTACAGAAATGGCCCGCACCCGCGGAATGGCTCTGCGGGCCCAGCTCCGCCCTTGGGGTCAACTGGTGACAACGGGGCGTCCGCGCTTGTACAACTGTTTCACACCTATTCAAGTCTGCAATGGTCGGGCTGACCCGCTCCCCCCTCGGGAGTGGCGTCATCTCCTCACTCGGTGAGCCACGCTGCCGGCAGCGCTCCGCTCCCAATGGACGGAGTCGTGCATGACTCACCCACCAAACTACGCGCCATCGCACCGAAGAGCGGTTAGGGCCGCGGACGGGGTGCGGTCATGCAGAGCGGGGCGGGGCCGTCAGCGGGAACTCGCGCTGGAGGAGGGCCATGGCCTCGTCGCGCGTGGCAAGCTCCCCTTCGAGCTGCGCGTCCTCGACGCGGGTGAGGATGGTGGTGAAGATGGGGCCGGGCACGTAGCCCAGGGCGATGAGGTCGTGGCCAGTGATGAGCCTCGGCGGGCGAATGACCTCCTCGGGCAGGCTCGCCAGCTTCTGCCTGCAAAACTCGTAGTTGTCGAGCGAGCCGTGGCTGGCCACGCAATCCGCGCGGTGCATCTCCAAGCCCTCAGCGAAGTGGGGCGAGCGAAGGAACCGCTTGAGCGTGCTCTCGCGCATCCGCGCGACGGCCATGAACCGCATGTGGTCGAGGATAATGGCCGCGACGGCGTCGGCGACCTCGGCGGAGAGGCGCAGCCGCTCGCAGACCGCCCGGGCGATGTGCGCGCCCGCCTTGTCGTGCAGGTCGAACCTGATGCGGTCGCTCTCATACTGAGTCGGCGGTTTCCCCACGTCGTGCAGGAGCGTGGCGAACGCCAGGACCGCGCTGGGGCGCTCCAGGGCGTCGAGCGCCAGGCGGGTGTGGGTGAACACGTCGCCCTCGGGGTGGAACTCGGGCGGCTGGTGGACGCCGACCATGTCCTCGACCTCCGGGAGAACGTGGCGGAGCAAGTCCGTGTCGTGCAGGAGCTGGAGTGCGATGCCGCGGTTGGGTCCGGTGAAGATGCGGGTGAGCTCTTCGCCGATGCGTTCGGCGCTGACGCGGCGAATCTCGGGGGCGTGGCGCCGCAGGGCAGCCTCGGTGGCCGCGTCGAGGCGGTAGGCGTAGCGGGCCGTGAAGCGCACCGCGCGGAGGAGGCGAAGGGAGTCCTCGGCGAAGCGGGCGTCGGGGTCGCCGATAGCGCGGACGATGCCATCGCGGATGTCCTGCTGGCCGCCGACGAAGTCGAGGATTTCGCCCTTCAATGGGTCGAAGAACAGGCCGTTGATCGTGAAGTCGCGGCGAAGCGCGTCCTCGCGGGCGTCGGCAGGGCGCACGGCGTCGGGGCGGCGCCCGTCGCTGTAGCCCACGTCGGCCCGGAACCGCGCGACCTGGAACTCGTCTTCGCCGTCCACCACGACCACGACGCCGAACTGTGCGCCGACGGGCACCGTGTGGTCGAAGATGGCCTGGACCGCCTCGGGCGAGGCGTCGGTGGCAATGTCATAGTCGTGCGGCTCCTCGCCCCGGACCATGTCGCGGACGCATCCGCCGGCGAAGAGGGCCTGGTGGCCCGCCTCGGCGAGGCGTCGCACGATCCGCTCGGCCTTCTGACGAAGGGGCGTGTCCACGGGGCTATTCGCTCTTGGGGGGTTGGGCGTCGCCGGGGGAGAAGTAGCGCAAGACGATGGCGCGGTACTGGGGCGGCACGTCCGCCCGGCTGGCCGCGGCCACGGCGGCGTGCCGCGTGACGAGCAGCCGGCTCTCGACCTTGATTGCTGCGCGAGGCACGACTGGCGTCTCCTGGGGGCGGACGAGTTCGGGCGAGGCCGCCGCCGCGGCCCCCTTGCCCTTCTCGCCGTCGGGGGCCTTGCCGGGGATGGGCCGCGCGCCGTCCCGCGCCAGTCCGGCCAGCTCGCGGCCCCAGCCCTCGAGGAGGCGTTCCGCGCCCAGCAACAGGTCGCGCTCCGCCTCCCCCTTCTTCCGATCCTTCGGGTCAGCGGACCGCTTCAGGGCCTCGGCGTTCGCGGCCTTTGGGTCGCCGAGGTCCTTCAGCATCTTCTGCACGGCCTCGAGGGCCTTCTCCGCAGTCGGGTCGCCTGCGGCGAGCCCCTCGAGTTGCTTGCCCATCTGTTCGAGGGTCTGGGGTGTCTGTTCGATGCCCCCCTGGCGGCCCGCGCCGGCGAGCCCGGCGAGTTCGGCCGCAGTGGAGCTGGCGCCTTGCCGGACGGCGGCTCGCTCGGCTTCGCAGGCCGCCCGGGTGGCGCCCCAGCCGAAGAGGTCGAGCGAGGGCATCAGCGCCGCGACGAGCAGCCCCACCGCGCACAGCGCCAGCCAGCGGAAGCGGTCGGGCACGCGGACGGAGAACTGGCGTCGGGCGTCCAGAGCGGCCACGCGGCGTTCGGCATCCGAGCGAACTGCGTCGGCCATTGGCCCTTTGCCCGCGGCGAGTGCGCTGGAGAGGCGTTCCTGAAGCCCGAGATGCGCATCTGCGGCAACGGCGGCGGCGTGGGTGCCCGGCCAGCGCGAAACCCCCGCCGCCACGCTCGCCAGTCCCGCGGCCAGGATTAGGGCGGCCACGAGTAGCCCCGCATTCGCCCCCAGCGACACCAGGCGTTCGGCGCCCAGCAGCCCCGCCGCGGCCCCGACGCCGACGGTCAGCCAGACGCCGCAGGCCTCCAGCGCCGCCTGGGTGCCCAGCCTTCGGGCCACGCTCCGCACGAACGCCCGTACCCGTTCCACGCCACCTCTCCTTGTGCTACCCGCTGCCCTCATTATACCCCGCCATCAAGCGGGGTTCAATGCCATGGCAAGGACAACTCTCCTCGTCCCCAAGCTCGCTGGCGTGCTGCCCTGGCTTGCTCGCAACGATTCTCGGTCAATGAGACACTCTGAGGGCCATCCGCCTGAAGCGATCTTCCGCCTGGGCCTGCCTCGTAGCGTCAGTGGCGGCCCGTCCGCTGCTGGCCCCAGTCCTGCCCCTACCCGGTCACGAATCGGCGCTTGCAATCGGCTCCCGCGCCCGGTAGACTGTCCGGCGCACGGATCACCTTTCTCTCATCGGCGCTTCAGGAAGGAGGCCGCACGTGAGCGAGCAGAAGAGGGACGTGTCGAGGCGGGACTTCATGCGGGGTGCGCTGGCCGTGGGCTCGGCGTTCGGAGGGCTGACGATTCTCGGGGCCTCGGCGCGCGGCCAGGCCAAGAAGGCGTTGAGGGCGGGGCTTGTGGGCTGCGGCAACCGGGGCCGCGCCGCCGCCATCAACTTCCTCGAGGCAGGGAAGTTCGTCCAGACCGAGACGGCCATCGTTGCTCTCGCGGACGTTTACCAGAAGCCGATCGAGCTGACCCGCGAGCGGCTGAAGCAGGACGGGTGTGACATTCCCGATGGCAGGTGCTTCGCGGGGTTCGACGGCTACAAGAAGCTAATTGACAGCGGGGTGGACTTCGTGCTCCTGGCCACGCCCCCGGTGTTCCGGCCCGCGCACTTCGAGGCGTGCGTGAAGGCGGGCAAGCACGTGTTCATGGAGAAGCCGGTGTGTGTGGACCCGGTGGGCGGGCAGCGGGTGATCGCGGCCGGCGAGGAGGCGGCGAAGAAGAACCTCTCGGTTGTGGCCGGCACCCAGCGCCGCCACGACACTGGCTATCTCGCCACCAAGAAGCTCGTCGACGACGGGGTGATCGGCTCTGTCTGGGGCGGCGCCGTCTACTGGTGCGGCGCCTCGTCCTGGATCACAAGGAAAGAGCCGGGCTGGAGCGACCTCGAGTACATGATGAAGAACTGGATCAACTTCGTCGAGATGTCGGGCGACCACATCATCGAGCAACACGTGCACAACATTGACGTGATGATCTGGTTCATGGGCGAGGTGCCCGCGGTTGCCGTCGCCGTCGGCGGCCGCGCCCGCCGCAAGACGGGCAACCAATACGACTTCTTCAGCGTGGACTACCAGTTCCCCAAGAAGAACTTCGTGCATATCCAGAGCCTCTCCCGCCAGGTGAACGGCACGTGGAGCCGCGAGACCGAGGAGCTGATTGGGGACAAGGGGCGCATCCTCGCCAAGAGCGTCTACCTGCACCCGCGTAAGCGCGTCGAACTGCCCAAGATCGAGGGGCACGATAATGCCTACGTGCAGGAGCACGTGGACCTGATCAATGCGGTGGTGAAGGAGAAGCCGGTCAACGAGGCCGAGCAGGTGGCCAGCTCGACGCTGGTGGGCATCATGGGCCGCATCTCCGCCTACACGGGCCAGCCTGTGCGGTTCACCGACGTGGCGAAGCCCGACGGCCAGTTCGGCAAGCTCGCCCTCTCGCCGACGGCGGAGGACTTCGAGAAGGGCGAGATCAAGCTGCCGGCCGAGGAAATCCCCGTGCCCGGCACTGCCGAGGTGTGATGCGCTTCCGTTGTAGAATGTGGTTGTCCGAGCACGCCCAAACAAGCTTGGGCGTGGCGCCCACGATTCTGGCCAGGCCAATGGGGGGTGCCACGGACAAACTTGTTTGTCCGTGCCCGCCGCGAAAGCGGCTGAGCCTGGAACAGCAACACTCCACCTTCTTCCGGGATCTGTCCGCTCGCGCGCTCGCCGCGCTGTGCCTTGCGGCGGCCGCGGCCATCGCCGATCAGCCCCGGGAGGTCGTGGCTCCGCCCGGGCAGCGTGCCGTCGCGCTCCTGGTCCCCAGGTGTCCCCCTGCCTTCAACCTCGAGGTCTCCCTCCTCTGGACCGGGAAGGGGGAGGGGGCCGAGCTTCTCCTCGGCCCCAACGCCTTCGGGGCGTCGGGCTACCGCGTCGCCGCCGGGCCGCCGCCGTGGGGGACGGCTGAGTGCCGCGGGCCGCGCCTGGAGGCCAAGCACACCCACGACATCGAGGTGCGGGTGCGTCCCCGATGGCTCGAGTACTGGCTGGGCGGCAGCCTGGTGGCTCGCTGCCCGGCGGAGGTGGACGGGTCGGCTGGGGTGCGCCTGGCCGTGGCCCCCGGCTGCCGAGCCGTCGTGAGCCAGTGCCGGCTGCGCGCCGTCGAGGCGGCGTCGGGTGAGGAAGCACCGGGCCGGTTCGTGTATGCCGCTCTCGCGTTCCCGCACGAGGGGCGAAGGGTCCCCGACGGCCTGGCGGCGGGGGGCCAGGCCGTGGAAGTGCGGGGTGCGGGCAGGAACACGGCGCTCGTGAAGGGGCAGGACGCCGCGCTTGGCCTCGGGGGGCGCTACGCGGCCATCTTCGGCCTGCGCGGCGTCGAGGGCGCCGGCAGCGTGTGGCTCGACGTGGCGACCGTCGAGGGCCAGACCCTTGCCTCCGCCCGCGTGCGGCTCGAGGAGCTGCCGACCGACCGCTACGCGCGCTTGAGCGTGCCGTTCGCGTACACGCCGGGAGCGCCCGTGGAGTTCCGCGTGGCCCTCGAGCGAGGCACGGCGCGGGTGGACCAGGTGGCGGTGGAGGGCGTTGAGGCGGGCGCCGGCCGCCCGGTCCCCGCGCGGGAGCGTCGCGCCCGCGCGCTGGCCGAGGTGTGGGGCAAGGCCCGCCCCGGCCCGGCCGCGGCGCTCGCCATCGTGCGGCTCGAACGCCGGCTCGCCGCAGGCGGGTGGTACGAGTTCCGCGTCGTCTGGCAGCAGAAGGCGGCAGAGCGCCTCGATGATGTGGCGGCGGACCTCTGGGTGGCCACCCGCGACGCCTGGGGCATCGTGCGGGTCTTCGACCTCGGGGCCGCGTGCGATGCCGTGCCGCCCGGCCCCCAAGCGGCCACGGCTTGGTTCGACCCCGCCCTCATCCCGCGCGTGGGGCCGCCAGTGGCGCTCCTCGCCCAGCTCTACTGCAAGGGGGCGCCCGTGGCCAGCGCCTCGCGCAAGTGGGGAATCCCCGTGGACGACGTCTACATCGTCGGAGCTCAGCGGGCCGGGGCGCTCCGCGAGGCCCCGCCCCTCACTGAATGACGGGGGGCTCACGCCGGCCCTCGATGTCCCACCCCTTCGTCCACCGCCGGTAGGTGAACACCTCCTTGTAGTCCACCCTATCGCCCCGGTTGCCAGGGGCGTTCTTTAGCGGCCCATCGGTGTACTGGGAGTTGTGGCCCTCCCAGCGGAACTTGATGCGCAGCTTCACATGGGCCACGGCGCCCTCCACCGAGACGTCCTCGACCGCCACCTCGAGCCCCCCTGCCTTCGCGCTCGCCTCCTTGTCGTCGGCAAAGTACGCGTAGAACTTGTCCTTTATCTCCTTCTCCGATGGCATGGAGGGCGCGGCCTCGAGCGTCCCGCCGCCCCCGCCCCCCTTGCTGCCCATGGCGGGGAGCCGGTACACGAGCGCGGCCAGCAACACGACCATGATTGCCTGGAGAATCGTCTGTATCGTCCGATTCGAGCCCATCGCTTCTTGACTCCCAATGACGTGTGGCTCCCGGCGGCCCAGCCTCGGCCGAACCCACGCGCTGATGATACCCCGGCCCCCGCGCGCTGTCAAGGCGCGAAGCCTCCTGCTCCTTTCCCCTTGAACACCGCTTGGCGAGGGGGTAGAATGAGAAGGCCGGTGGGCGGGTGGTGGAATCGGCAGACACATTGGACTTAAAATCCAAGGGGGCCTAAAAAACCCCATGCGGGTCCGAATCCCGCCCCGCCCACCACGATTGGTGTTGCCCTCTACCCGAGCGGCCCCTTGGGGGCAGGGAGGAGGCGACATGTTCTGGCTCAGTTCCAGGCCGCGGCGGGAGGGTTGGGGAGTGCGCTTTGCCCACACGGGGGGGCCGCCGCCGGCGGGCCACGGCGCCGGGGCGCACCCGCACGTGCACCACTACCATCGGTCGGGCGCGCCGGTCGGCCTCATCGTTGGCATCGGCGCCGGGGCAGTGGCGGTGCTCATCCTCGTCCTCGGCATCGTGAGCAGCCGCCCCGACGTGCCGACGCTGGCCGAGTTCAAGGCCAAGCTGCGCATCCCGCGCGAGGGGCTGCCCGCGGGGTTCAAGATGTCCCAGGTCGACTTCGTCAATCGGGCGGGCGACTGCCGGCACCACGCTGAGACGACCTCGGAGGTGTGGCGCTACTACGACATCCAGGGGGGCACGGCGGTGGTCGTGCTCGACCGCAGCGGCTGGGAGGTCGGCGAGGCGCGCATCCGCCGCATCCTCATCCGCTGAACGGCCCCGCGCCCGCGGGGCAGTGGCCCGGCGGAGGCCCAGGAATGAAGACCACAGTTTGTTCGCTGTGTCTTGTCCTCGCCACGCTTGCCTGCGGCGGCGAGGCACCCGGGCAGGGGGAAGGCGAGGAGCCCGATGGCCGATACGCCAAGCCCGCCAAGGGCCTCCCCGGCCTGAAGCTGGAAATCCTCGCACCCAAGACGAGCTACGAGCTGGGCGAGCCAATCGAGGTCACGCTCCGCTACACCTACACGGGCGACCTCAAGCTCGCCATCGAGCACGTCACCTACGACCGCTGCGGCAGAATCCAGAGCTTCGGCTTCCGGGCAGTTGACGAGAAGGGCCGAGCCGTCCGCGACCCCATCGCCGACCACCTCGGCGGGATGGGCGGAGGGCTTCGGGGCTTCGGCCCGCTCGGCCGCGACAGGCCCTACGAACAGAAAGCCGTGGTCAACGAATGGCTCTGCTTCGACGAGCCGGGGCGCTACACGCTCACGTGCGAGTCCGGCATCGTGAGCCTCGACCCCCACGGGACCGGCCAGCCATACCACGGCCGCCCCGTCGCCGTCACGAGCGAGCCGCTCAAGCTCGAACTCATCCCGCCCGTGGACGCCCATCGCCTCGCCCGCATCGCCAAGGCCGGGGCGACCCTCGACGCGAAGGACCGCGAGGCGTGGGGCAAGGCGGTGGATGACCTGCGCTTCATGGTGGACGAGCGGGCGATCCCGCTCCTCGTGTGGGCGCTGACCTGCGGTAACGGCAATGCGCGGATTGACGCACGCTTCGGCCTCGTGAGCTTCCGCGACATGCGGCCCGTCACCCATGAAATCCTCAAAGCCGTCCAGGGCAAGGCTGTCCTCGACAGGGACGACGTGCAGAGCTATGCCTCCGTGCTGACCACCGCCCACCTCCGCGCCAGGGGACTGAAGGACGGCTGGGTCGGCTCAAGCTACGGCAAGGTCTACGCCCGCTGGCAGGCCGTCCTGGAGGCGAAGCGGCAGCAGGGAGCCAAACAGCTCACCGGCCCCGAGGCCGAGAGGGCCAAGCTGGACGAACTCCTCGAGAAGGAGGCCCGCACCCTCGACGACTGGAAGGCCCTCCTGGAGAAGGTGCCCGCAATGACGACCGAGCAGCAGCAGAGGGCAAGCTACCAGATTGAGCGCGGCTGCCGCCACAAGGAATTGCTGCCGCTACTCCGGACCCTCGCCGCCGACGAGCGGCTCAACTGGACCGACCTGCGGCCAGGCGTCCTGAAGGCCCTCGACGCGATGGGCGACGACTTCTGCCGCGAGGTGCTCTTCAAGGACATCACCTCACCAAAGTCCCGCCTCTACAACGCCAGGGGCCTCCTCGGCGACTATAGGGCGAAAGAAGTCGCCGAGCGGCTGTTGAAGCTCCTCGAACAGCCGGGCGAGGACCATGGCCAGGCGGCCCGCCTCCTGGCAGAGAACGAGTTTGCGGTCGCCGCGGCCTCGGTCCAGGCGCTCCGCGATGCATACCTTCGCGCGGAGCGTTACTTCGACCGCGACTACCTGCTCTCCGCCCTTGCCCGCCGCTCGCCTGAGGACGCCTTCGAACTCGTCCGCGACATCGTCAACGGCGTCCGCCCCGGCTCCCAGTTGCACGGCCACGGCGTGGAGTTGCTTGCCGGGATGGACTTCCCCGCCGCCCAGCCGCTCCTCTTTCAGGCGCTTCACTCGGAGGATGCGGAGCAACGCGAGCGGCTGGTTCGCTCCCTGCCCCCCTGCTACTTCCGCGAGGCGTTCCTGCTCTTCCGCGGCGACCTTTCGGGCAAGGTGCGGGTCGCCGCCAAGAGCCACCTCGCCGAGCTCTCCGGCATCGGCGAGACCGCCATCGGCCCCAGGGACAGCGTCCTCTATGCTGCCGGCAAAGAGGAGGATGCCCTCGCCCAACGCTGGGAGGCCTGGTGGGCCGAGAACGCCGCACGCTTCGGCCGCTGGGGCAATGTCCTGGAGGGCGTCGCACTCAAGTGCTCGACCGACAAGGGGGTCTACGAGGCGGGGGAGCCGATCTGGCTCACCATCCGCCTCCGCCGCGAGACAGGGGAGCTTCCCCTCGCCGCCGAGGTGCGCGTCGTGGGCGAGCGCCGGAAGCCCGGCCCAGATGGCGAACGCCCCGAGCGATTCGACTACCGGGGTGTCCCCTTCACTCTCTCGCCCGGCGAAGGCCGAGCTGTGCTCGCCGACGAGCCGCGCAGCGAGGCCGCCTATCGCATCAATCTCCACAGCAAGCTCGAGTTCCGCGAGGCCGGCACCTACTCCTTCCAAGTTCGCACCGTTGTCCCAGGCCGTGACCGCGACATGGCGCGCTGGCCTCAGTCGCCGCCCCTGACCATCCAGGTCCGGCCAGGGCCGTCGGACCTGACATGGGGCGAGCCGTGCGATGGCCTCGCGGTCTCAGTCGCCGTCCCCAAGCGGAAGGTCGCGCGCCGCGATGGGCTGCCAATCGAGGTCCGCCTCAGGAATGTCCGCGAAGCCGAGCCCCTGACCCTTCCGGCCATCGTGTCAGAGCCTTGCTGGCTGCCCAAGAGCAAGCGCTATGACGACGACCGCGACCCCGAACTCCGCTTCCTCCAGTTCGCCCTGAGCGACGAGAAGGGGACGCCGCTCGACCTCGGCCCGGAGCCCGAGCAACGCAGGGAGCGTTGGGAGCCCCACGGCCGGCGCCCC
>VGYV01000025.1 GCA_016872855.1 Planctomycetota bacterium | reverse complement strand
CCCGCCCGCCCCTCCAGGCAGTCCTCCTCTCCGACGGCCAGTGGGAGCACGTCTTCCCAGGCCCTGTCGGCGCCGTCTTCGTCCGAAAGGCCAACTAACCCGCGCGCTGCGAGGCGCTTTCCGTGCCGCCGCTTCGCTGCAACCCAAAGCGGCATCTGCGATGCCGCACTCCAAACTCCTTGCGTCCCGGGCGCGAATCGTGGAGTGCGGTGACGAAGTCACCGCTTTGGCTTCCCGCGGAGCGGCGAGGACAGGCGTGGTCGCCTGAAGGCGCAGGCTGGGGGCGTGGCAGTGCTCGTTGCCGTTGACTCCCGGGCAGCGCACGATATGATAGGTGTAGGAGCCACGCTTTGGCCAAGGTGCTGCTGATCAACCCGCCCGCCGAGCAGACGCTCGTGGGGAACAACCCGAAGTTCCTCGACGAGGCGCGCGGCCACAATCCGCCCCTCGGCCTCCTCTATCTCGCCGCAATGCTCGAAGAACGCTCCGACCACTCCGTCTGTGTGATTGATGCGCAGGCCGAAGAGCTGTCCTACGACACGCTTGCCGAGCACGTGGCGGGCGAGGCGCCCGACCTCGTGGGCATCACGGCAATGACCTTCACCCTCCTCGACGTGGTGCGCACGGTCGGCGTCGTGCGGCAGACGGCGCCCGAGGCTAGGGTCGTCCTCGGCGGCCCACACGTCCACCTCTACCCCCGCGAGTGCGTGGCCCTCCCCGGCGTGAACTTCGCCATCATGGGCGAAGGAGAGCACAGCATCGTGGCCCTGGCCGACCGGCTGAATGAGCCGGAGCGGTGGGGCGAGGTGCCGGGGCTGGCCTACCGGCCGGATCGCAGAGGGCAGATGGCAGATGGCAGATTGAAATCGGAAATCGGAAATCGGAAATCGGAAATTGTGGTGAACGAGGCGCCGGGTTTCATCGAAGACCTCGATTCGCTCCCCTTCCCCGCCCGCGACCTGGTGCCCTTCCGACGCTACTCCTCCGTCCTCGCCCGCCGCCAGCCCATCACCACGATGTTCACCAGCCGCGGCTGCCCCTATCGCTGCACCTTCTGCGACCGCCCGCACCTCGGCAAGAAGTTCCGCGCACACTCCCCGAGGTACGTCGTGGACGAAATGCAGTCGTGCGTCGAGATGGGCATCCAGGAGTTCCTCATCTACGACGACACCTTCACCATCCGCCGCCAGCGGGTGCTCGACATCTGCGCGGAAGTCCAGCGGCGCGGACTCGACATCGGCTGGGACATCCGCGCCCGCGTGGACACCGTGGACGAGGAGATGCTGGCCGCCCTCCGCGCCGCGGGCTGCGAGCGCATCCACTACGGCGTCGAGGCCGGCGACGACCATTTCATGCAAGTCCTCAACAAAGGCATCACCGTCGAGGAGGTCCGCAAGGCGTTTCGCCTCACCAAGCAGGCCGGCATCTCCACCCTCGCCTACTTCATGATCGGCATCCCCGGCCAGACCGAGGCCGACGTTCGCCAGACCTTCCGCCTCGCCCGCCAGCTCGACCCCGACGTCGTCCACATCACCATCCTCACCCCCTTCCCTGGCACCGAAATCTACCGCCAGGCATTGGAGCAAGGCGTCTACGCCAGCGACCACTGGCTCGACTTCGCCCGCGAGCCCAAGGAGGGCTTCCAGCCCCTCTACTGGACGAAGGAGCTTGGCCGCGAGCGGCTCGAGGAACTCCTCGTCGCCGCCTACAAGAACTTCTACGTTCGCCCCCGCTACATCCTGAAGCAGCTCCTCAAGTGCCGCTCCTGGCGCGAGCTGACGACCAAGGTCAAGGCCGGCCTGCGCGTCGCCTTCCTGCGTGGCCGGTGAAGGAGGTTGGAGCCGATGAGCATGCCTCGCCGCATCACGTTGGCCGAGCTGCTCATCGGGGTGGGCGTCCTGGCCATAGGCATCCTCCTGTTGTCCCATGCCCTGCATCACCAGCACCATGAGGCCCGGCGAGTCAAGTGCCGAAACAACCTGAAGCAGTTGGTGATAGGGATGGTGACGTACACAGGCGAGTGCGGGGACAACCGCTTCCACACCTGGCCCGCGGGGCGACCCGGGTGCGGCACTCCGGGGAACCCCCAGTTCGGCGGCGCCGAGTGGCTTGCGAGCCTGTATTGGGGGCGCTCCCCTGTCATTGGCGATCCGGGCGTGTACGTGTGCCCAAGCTCGACGGACGACAATGAGAGCGGCCGCCTGCTTGGCTCCATCGGCTGCCCGGGCGCTGAGCCGCTCCCGCCACAGGCTGTGAGCTATGCCGGCATGGGCGACCGGAGCGTGGGCATCTACCTGGCCTCCAAGCTGGGCAAGGGTGCCCGCTATGCCGCCTCGAAGCTGGTTGTCCGCGAGGACTTTCTTCCGAATGCGCCGATCGCCTGCGACGACACGCAGGAGCCGATCAACCACGGCAGCCGCGACAACGGCGGGATGAATGTGCTGTTCTTCGACTCCCACGTCGAGTGGTGGACCCACGAGCGGGTTGACCTGGAGCGCGGGGTGGGGGCGGGGGAGCTGGTGCATTTGAGAAATTGAAGGCCGCGTGCAAGTATGCACGCCCTACTGGTTGACGGACTGCTGCCCGCGGGCCGCTAGCCCCCGAACGGGGGCGACCGAGCCGTAGCCCAGGGCGACCGCAGGGAGCCCTGGGTAGGCGGCCCCCACGGGAGAGCCCCCAACGGGGGCGATTCAGGTGGGCGTGAATCGCCCCTTTCAGGGGCTCATTCGCGGGTGGGCGACGGTTCCCAGGGCTCCCTGCGGTCGCCCTGGGCTACGGCTGGCTCACCCGCTTCGCGGGCTACGAGGGCGGACGGGAGAACAAGCGATGAGCAGGCGGGGCACGGTGACGCTGGCGGAACTCCTGGCGGTCGTGGGGGCGCTGGCCATCGCGGCCACCATCTTGGGCGTAGCGGTGAGCCGGCAGCGCGCGGCGCGCGAAGAGGCCCGCCGAATCCAATGCCGCCGGAACCTGACCCATTTGGCGACCGGGATGGTGACGTACACGGGCGAGTACGGGGATAACCGCTTCTACCCGTGGTTAGCGGGACGGCCGGGGTGCGGCACTGCGGCGAACCCGCAGTTCGGCGGCGCCGAGTGGCTCGCGAGCCTGCACTGGGGCCGGTATCCGATCGTCCCCGACCCACTCGTCTACGTGTGCCCAAGCTCGGCGGACGACAACGAGAAGGGCGTCCTGCTCGGCTCCATCGGCTGTCCGGGCGGCAAGCCGCTTCCGCCACAGGCCGTGAGCTACGCCGGGATGCACGACAGGTCCGTCGGCATCTACGTGGCCTCGAAAAGGGGCAGGGGGGCAAGCTACGCCACATCCAAGCTCGCCATCCGCGACGACTTCCCTCCCGATGTGCCTATGGCCTGCGACGACACGGAGGAGCCGATCAACCACGGCAGCCGCGACAACGGCGGGATGAATGTGCTGTTCTTCGACTCCCACGTCGAGTGGTGGACCCACGAGCGGGTTGACCTGGAGCGCGGCGTGGGGACGGGGGAGCTGGTGCATTTGAGGAATTGAGGCCGCGTAGCCCCCGAATGGGGGCGACCGAGCCGTAGCCCAGGGCGACCGAAGGGAGCCCTGGGTAGGCGGCCCACCCCATGGGGGAGCCCCCGAACGGGGGCGATTCAGGCGGCCACGAATCGCCCCTTTCAGGGGCTCATTCAGGGGTGGCCTCGGTCCCCAGGGCTCCTTTCGGTCGCCCTGGGCTACGGCTGGCCCACCCACTTCGTGGGCTGCCAGGCGGGTGCCGCACGCTGTCAGTAGTCGCGGATTCCGGTCGCGGAGACCCCAATATGAGGAAGCCCCGCGGCATCACGTTGGCCGAACTGCTCATCGGCGTGGGCGCGCTGGCCCTCGCCGTCGTCCTCCTATGCTATGCGGTGAACCACCAACGCCACGAGGCCCGGAGGATTCGGTGCCGAGACAACCTCCAACAACTGGCCAAAAGCATGACAACGTATCTCAGCATGTACGGCGACAACCGGTTCTATCCCTGGCCTGCCGCGCGGGCCGGGTGCGGCACGAGGGCCGACCCACAGTTCGGGGGCGCCGAGTGGCTTGCGGGTTTGTACTGGGAGTACCAGATCATCCCAGACCCCGGCGTCTTTGTATGCCCAAGCTCAAGGGACGATAACCAGAACGGCAGGTTGCTCGGCTCCTGGGGCTGCCCGTGTGGTAAGCCACTCTCGCCACCCACCGTGAGCTACGCCGGGATGGGCGACCGGAGCGAGGGCATCTACCTGGCCTCGAAGATGGGCAAGGGGGCAAGCTATGGCACATCGAAGCTGGCGATCCGGGACGACTTCCCTCCCAACGCGCCGATGGCCTGCGACGACACGGAGGAGCCGATCAACCACGGCAGCCGCGACAACGGCGGGATGAATGTGCTGTTCTTCGACTCCCACGTCGAATGGTGGACTCACGAGAGGGTTGACCTTGAGCGCGGGGTGGGGACGGGGGAGCTGGTGCACTTGAGGAATTGAGGACCCATCGCCCCTGTCATTCCGAGCCTGTCGAGGAACCTTTCAAGGGGGTGAACCGACGTCACAGGGGCCGCTGTGCTGCCGGAGTTCATCCCCTTGAAAGGTGCTTCGACAAGCTCAGCATGACAGACGGGGGGCGCGGCGCCCAGGGCAGCGGCCCGCAGCGGTAGGCACACACGGAAGGGGGAGCGCAATGGGCAAGAGGGGAACGGTGACCCTGACGGAAGTGCTCGTCATCACATTGATGTTGGGCCTTGCGCTTGCGATAGTGCTGTACGTCGTGACGCTCCGGCGGGAGGAATCGAGGCGGATCACGTGCCGCAATCACCTGAATTGCATGGCCAAGTGCATGGCCACGTATCTGAACGAGTACGGGAACGACCGGTGGTTCCCCTACCCGGTTGGCCGTGGGGCGACGCCCGGCGCCTTCACAGGGGCGGAATGGCTTGCCACCAACTTCTGGGTGGGCATCCACCCCGGCCCGAACTGCTTTCTCTGCCCCTCCTCCGGCGACACGAACCACGATGGCCGCGACCTGGGCACCGACCGAGCAGTGCCCGGCCTCTTCGGCTCCCAGACGGTCAGCTACGCGGCGATGGGCGACGCGAGTATGGGCATCTACATGGCCTCGAAGTTGGGCAAGGGGGCGAGCTATGCCACCTCGAAGCTGGCCATTCGCGACGAGTTCCCGCCCAACGAGCCGATGGCCTGCGACGACACGGAGGGCACGCCCAACCACGGCGGCCATGGCATGAGCGTGGTCTTCTTCGACAGCCACGTGGAGTACTGGACGCCCGACAGGATTGACCCCGAGCGCAGCGTGGGGGCGGGGGAGCTGGTGCACTTGAGGAATTGAAGGCCGCGTGCAAGTTTGGACGCCCTACATGGTTTCTGTTGCGGAAAGCCAAGACTGGCTGAAGCCAGGACTCCGAACAGGGGAAGAACCCGTTTGGAGTCCTGCCTTCAGGCAGTCTTCGTTGCGCCAATTGGCTTTCCGCAACAGAAACTACATGGTCTGCCCGAGCGCGGTCGGGCGAGCGGGATGTTGAATGTTGAACGCTGAATGTGGAGTGTCGAAGGACGAGAGGACACGGAGAATTTTGAGCTTGACAGGTGGGGAGCGAGTTGCTATAATTTGGGCTTCTGGCGTCACTGCATGGCCTTTTCCCCCATGCTCTTCCGTTGCCTCGGGGATTCGGGATGGCCGAACAGCGTGTGCGGATCCGAATGGAGGCGTACGACCACGAGGTGCTCGACGAGTCGGCGCGCCAGATCGTCGAGGCCGTGAAGCGGAGCGGTGCCAAGGTCTTCGGCCCTGTGCCGCTGCCGACGAAGATCGAGCGCTACACGGTGCTCCGTTCGCCGCACGTGGATAAGAAGAGCCGCGAGCAGTTCGAGATTCGCACGCACAAGCGGATCATAGACATCGAGGAGCCGACGGCGCAGACGGTGGACGCGTTGCACCGGCTGGTGATGCCTGCCGGCGTGGACATCAAGATCAAGGCGTGAGTGGCATGGGACCCGGGCTGCTGGGCAAGAAGCTGGGCATGACCCAACTGTGGGATTCGCAGGAGTCGGCGCGCGCGGCGACCGTGCTCGAGGTCGGCCCGTGCGTCGTGCTACAGGTGCGGACGCCGGAGCGTGACGGGTATGCGGCCCTGCAACTGGGGTTCGAGGAGAAGAGGGCGCGGCGCAAGCACGGGAAGGGGGAGCGCCGCAAGGCGGTCGAGCGTCGCGGGGCCACCCGCGCCGAGATCGGGCAGGCCCGCAAGGCGAAGACGACGCCCAAGCGCTTCGTCCGAGAGGTCCGCGTCGAGCCAAGTCACGACTTCAAGGTGGGCCAGGAACTCACGGTCGAGCTGTTCGCCGGCGTGAGCCACGTGGACGTGATCGGGACGAGCAAGGGGAAGGGGTTCCAGGGGACGGTGAAGCGGCACCACTTCAGCCGGGGACCTGCGAGCCACGGCTCGATGAACGTTCGGCAGCCGGGCTCGATCGGCTCGTCGGCCGCCCCGTCGCGCGTGCTGCCGGGCAAGCGGATGTCGGGGCACATGGGCGCGGAGCGTCACACGGAGCAGAACCTGCGTGTGCTACAGGCAGACAAGCAGCGGAACCTCCTCGTCGTCCACGGCGCGGTTCCCGGGCCTGTGGGCGGCTACGTGGTCGTGCGGCCGGCCCTGCGGCTGGCGACGAATCCGAAGCAGGCGAAGCGGGCGCTGAGCCTGCGGGAGGCGAAGGCACAGGCATGATCGAGTTGGCAGTGCACAACCGCAACGGCGAGGCGGTCGGCCGAGTTGAGATAGATGAGGCCGACTTTGGGGGTGTGGTGCGCCCTGGGCTGCTGCGCGACGTGGTGCGGATGTATGAGGCGGCGCAGCGGGTGGGGACTCATTCGACGCTGGTGCGGGGCACGGTGCACGGCTCGCACGCGAAGCCGTGGCGTCAGAAGGGGACGGGCCGCGCCCGCGCGGGGTTCAAGCGCTCGCCCCTCTGGCGCGGCGGCGCCATCGTGTTCGGCCCGCACCCGCGCGAGTACCGCTACGCGATGCCACGCAAGGCGCTCAAGGCCGCCACCCGGTCCGCCTACCTGGCGAAGTTCCAGGACAAGGAGGCCGTGGTGGTGAACGAGCTTGCGGCGGCCGAGCCGAAGACGCGCGAGATGGCGGCGACGCTTGCCGCCCTGGGCGTCGAGCGCGGCTGCCTGATCGCCATCGAGACCCACAACGTGAACCTGTGGAAATCCGCCCGGAACCTTCCGGGCGTTTTCATGAAGGCCGTGGGCGACGTGAACGCCTACGATCTGCTGCGGCATCGGCAGCTCGTGATCACGGAGGCGGCGCTGCGCCGCCTCATCGAGGCCATGCGGAGCGCGCGGCGGCCGTCGAACGCGCCCGCCCCCGAGGCGGCCGCACAGGCCCAGGGCCAGGTGTGACCATGCGCGACCCGAGGCAAATCGTGCTCCGGCCCCTTCTGAACGAGAAGGGCGAGCTCCTCAAGGAGCGGGTGCGCGCCTACCCGTTCGAGGTGGCGGCGGACGCGACGAAGATCGAGATCCGCAAGGCCATCGAACAGATTTTCGACAACGTGAAGGTGGTGGCCGTGCGGACGATGATGCGGCGCGGCAAGAAGCGCCGGCTCCGCTACAAGACCGGGCGCAAGCGCAACTGGAAGCGCGCCCTCGTCTTCATCTCCGCCGAGAGCACGATCAACATCTGAGCGAGCCGAGAGCAGCCCAATGGCGATCCGACAGCGCAAGCCGACGACCCCGAACGAGCGGTTCACCGCGCTCGACGACTTCGCGGACGTGACGAAGGCGCGGCCGGAGAAGTCGCTCCTCGAGCCGGTGAAGAAGTCCGGCGGCCGCAACGCCTACGGGCGCATCACGACCCGCCGCCAGGGCGGGGGCCACAAGCGCCGCTACCGCCGCGTTGATTTCCGCCGGGACAAGGACGGCGTGCCCGCGAAGGTCGCTGCCATCGAGTACGACCCGAATCGCACGGGGCGCATCGCGCTGCTGCACTACGCGGACGGCGAGAAGCGCTACATCCTGGCCCCGCGCGGCCTCCAGGTGGGGCAGAGCGTGGAGTCGGGCGAGAAGGTGGAGCCGAACGTCGGGAACTGCATGCCGCTGGCAAACATCCCGGGCGGGCTGCCCATTCACAACATCGAGCTACAGCCGGGCCGCGGGGCCAAGCTCGTGCGCTCCGCGGGCCTGGAGGCGACGATTTCGGCGAAGGAGGGCGACTACGCGCACATCATCCTGCCCTCGGGCGAGGTGCGCAAGGTGCACCTGCGGTGCCGGGCGACGATTGGGCAGGTGAGCAACATCGAACACGCCTCGGTCTCCCTCGGCAAGGCCGGCCGCCACCGCTGGCTCGGGCACCGCCCGCACCCGCGTGGCGTGGCCCAGAACCCCGTGTCGCACCCGATGGGCGGCGGCGAGGGGCGCACGTCGGGCGGGCGGCACCCCTGCTCGCCCTGGGGCAAGCTGTCGAAGGGCGGCAAGACGCGCCGCAGGCGGAACCCGACGGGTGCCATGATCATCCGTCGCCGCCAGAAGAGGCAACGAGGCTAGATAGGGGAACGCGGCTGTGTCGCGCTCGATTCGCAAGGGCCCGTACGTGGACCGCAAGCTCCTGGCCAAGGTGCTGCGGCAGAAGGACCAGGGCGGCAGGGACGCCATCAAGACCTGGTCCCGCGCATGCACCATCGTGCCAGAGTTCGTCGGCCACACGTTCGTGGTACACAATGGCAAGAACTTCCTCCGGGCGTTCGTGACCGAGAACATGGTCGGGCACAAGCTCGGGGAATTCGCGCCGACTCGGACGTTCCGTGGCCACGGCGGGCGCAAGAAGTAGCGCCGCGCGGAGGCAAGGATGGACTTCGAGGCCACATGGAAGTTCGCGCGGGTGTCGCCGACCAAGGTGCGCCCGCTAGCCACGCTGGTGAAGGCCATGCCGCTCAACCAGGCCCTCACGGTGCTGCGCCTGGAGAAGCGGCGGGGCGCGGCACTGCTCCTCAAGGTCCTCCGCGCCGCCTGGGCCAACGCCCAGGAGAAGGACCCCGCATACGGCGAGGAGTCGTTCTTCGTGAAGAATGCGGTCGTGAACACTGGGCCGCACCTGCGGCGCATGCGTGCCCGGAGCATGGGGCGCGCCAACATCATTCTGCGGCGCTTCGCACACATCACCGTCGTCCTCAGCGATTCGCCGAACGAAGAGAGGTAGGCCAGAGGCCCATGGGGCACAAAGTCCATCCCATCGGGTTCCGCATCGGGGTGACCGAGGACTGGCGGTCGCGCTGGTACGCCGACAAGAAGTCCTTCGGCCACTACGTGGTGCAGGACGAGCTTGTGCGGCGGCACGTGAAGAAGGCGTACCACTTCGCCGGCATCCCGCGCATAGACATCGAGCGGACGCGTGAGCAGGTGAAGGTGGTGCTGCACACGGCGCGGCCTGGGGTGGTGATCGGGCGCAAGGGCTCGGAGATTGACCGGCTGAAGGGCGACCTCGAGAAGCTGGTGGGCCGCGAGGTGCAGATCAAGATCGAGGAAGTGCCCAAGCCGGAGCTGGAGGCCCAGCTCATCGCCGAGGGCATCGTGGAGCAGCTCGAGAAGCGCTCGCCCTTCCGCCGCGTGCTGAAGAAGACGGCCGACACGGCGATGCAGGCGGGGGCGAAGGGGATAAAGATACTGGTGGGGGGCCGCCTCGGGGGCGCTGAGATCGCGCGGAGCGAGCGCCTGGTCGTGGGCGAGATACCGCTGCACACGCTGCGAGCCGACATAAGCTACGGCACGGCCGAGTGCCGAACCACCTATGGCCGCATCGGGGTCAAGGTGTGGGTCTACCGGGGCGAGAAGCCCCTGAAGGAGAAGCGCAGTGCCGCTCATGCCCAAGCGGGTCAAGCACCGCAAGAGCCAGCGGGGACGCATTAGAGGCAACGCGACGCGCGGCAACTACGTCGCGTTCGGCGAGTTCGGCCTCCAAGCGCTCGGCCCCGCCTGGCTCACCGCCCGCCAGGTGGAGGCGGCGCGCGTGGCGGCCACGCACTTCCTGCACCGCGAGGGGAAGCTGTTCATGCGCATCTTCCCCCACAAGCCGGTCGCTGCTAAGCCCCTCGAGACCCGCATGGGCAAGGGCAAAGGCGAAACCGAGTACTGGGCGGCCGTGATCAAGCCGGGCATGGTGCTCTACGAGCTGGGCGGGGTGCCCGAGGACGTGGCGAAGCAGGCGCTGAACCGCGCGGCCCGCAAGCTGCCGGTCCCGACCCGCTTCATCCACCGGAGGCACAGGGTATGAAGCTCAACGAGCTGCGCCGCCTGACCGACCAGGAGCTGCTCCGCGAGGCCGACGACCGGATGAAGGAGCTGTTCAACCTCCGCTACCAGTCGGGCACCGAGCAGTTGGAGAACCCATCGCGCATCCGCCACGCGCGGCGCGAGGTGGCCCGCATCAAGACGCTCCTGCGCGAGCGCGAACTGGAGAAGAAGGCGTGAATCGCGGCCAACGCAAATCGGTCATCGGCATCGTGACGAGCGACAAGATGCAGAAGACCATCACCGTAGAGTCCGAGCGGCGGGTGATGCACCCACGCTTCCGAAAATACGTCCGCGCCACCACCCGCTACAAGGTCCATGACGAGGCCCGCGAGGCCCACGTGGGCGACAAGGTGCGGATCATGGAGACGCGGCCCCTGAGCAAGACCAAGCGCTGGCGCCTCGTCGAGGTCGTCGCTCGCAGCCGCGAGGTGGAGCAGCCATGATCCAGATGCGCACGCTGCTCGATGTGGCCGACAACACGGGGGCCAAAGTGGTCTCGTGCATCAAAGTCCTCGGCGGCTCGAAGCACCGCTACGGGAACATTGGCGACATCGTGGTCTGCAACGTGAAGAAGGCCATCCCCGGCGGCACCGTGAAAGAGCACGAGGTGGTGCGCGGCGTCATCGTCCGCTCACGCCGCGGCCTGCGCCGCGACGACGGGTCCTACGTGCGGTTCGACAGCAACGCCGTGGTGCTGATAGACAACGAACGCAACCCGCGCGGCACCCGCATCTTTGGCGCCGTGGCGCGCGAGCTGCGACAGAAGAACTTCATGAAAATCATCTCCCTCGCTGCCGAGGTGGTCTAGACGCGCGCAGGGGCGCGCCGCAAAACTCAGGTCGGGCACACCATATTGAACCGAGCCGCTCGGCGGTCGGTTCAATACGGAGTGCCTCGGGTGCTTACGACAGAGGCCCGACGAACGGAAGAAAACAAACCCAGCAGACTGGCTTTGTTTTCTAGTGTGCCCGACCTGAGTTTTGCCTTCTTGTCGGGGCGTGTGGCGCCCCAGGAGCACTGGTAGTGGTCATTCGGAAAAACGACACGGTGGTTCTGATCAAGGACATCACCTCGTGCAAGAGCGCCGAGGGGACTCCGGTGGTGGAGAAGGGGGAGCGGACTCGCGTGCTGGCCGTCATGCCGGCGGAGAACAAGGTGATCCTACAGAACGCCGCGTACCGGTGGCGGCACGTGCGGCCGAGCCAGCAGAACCCGCGCGGCGGGCGCATCCAGAAGGAGGCGGCGGTGCACGCCTCGAACGTGCTGCTGCTCTGCGAGAAGTGCGGCCGCGGCGTGCGGGTGCGCCTGGCCGATGTGGAGGGCAAGAAGGCGCGCGTGTGCGCCAAGTGTGGCAGCGTCATCCCTGTGGTGCGGTAACAGATGCCTAGACTGCTCGATCGCTACAAGACCGACGTTGTGCCGAAGATGATGGAGCGCTTCGGCTACAAGAACCGCCTGGCGGTGCCGCGCCTGGACAAGGTGGTGCTGAACATGGGCGTGGGCAACACCCACGACGACAAGACTCGGCTCGAGGGCGCCCTGCGCGACTTGGCGGCCATCAGCGGGCAGCGGCCCGCCACCATGAAGGCCCGCAAGAGCGTGGCCGCCTTCAAAATCCGAGAGGGCGTCCCAGTCGGCGTCAAGGTCACTCTGCGCGGCCACAGGATGTACGAGTTCCTCGACCGCCTGATCTCGGTCGCCATCCCGCGCCTGCGCGACTTCCGCGGCCTCTCCACCGCGTCCTTCGACGGCCGCGGCAACTACTCGCTCGGGATAGGCGAGCAGCTTGTCTTCCCCGAGGTCAAGCCCGACGATGTCCAGGCCGTGCAGGGCATGGACATCACGGTGTGCACGACGGCGCGGACCGATGAGGAGGCGTCCGCCCTCCTCGGCCTGTTCGGCATGCCGTTCAGCAGGAGCTAGCAGAAAGGCGCCCATGGCTCGCAAGGCTGCGGTGAACAAGTGCAAGCGGGAGCCCAAGTACTCGACCCGGCGGGTCTTCCGCTGCCAATTGTGCGGACGCGAGCGCGGCAACTACCGGAAGTTCCGGCTCTGCCGCATCTGCTTCCGCAACCTCGCCCTACGAGGTCACATCCCCGGAGTCCGCAAGGCGAGCTGGTAGCGCGCCGCGGCCCCGGCCAGTGTGGGACAGGTCTCGACCTATGGTGAACGACCCGATAGCCGACATGCTCACCCGCATCCGCAACGCCCTCCGGGCCCGCAAGGGCGAGGTCGAGGTGCCGGGGCCACGCATCAACGAGGGCATCGCCCGCGTGCTGAAGGACGAGGGCTACGTGCTCGACTACAAGCCGTTCGAGGCCGGGCCGCGCCGCCTTCTCCGCGTCTACCTGAAGTACGGCCCCGACGGCGAGATGGTGATCACGAGCCTTCGGCGCGAGAGCCGCCTCAGCCGCCGCATCTACCGCGGCGTGGACGACATCCCCCGCGTGCGCAACGGCCTCGGCGTGGCCGTCCTCTCGACCTCGAAGGGGGTCCTGAGCGACCGCGAGTGCCGCAAGCAGCGCGTCGGCGGCGAAGTCTTGTGCACAGTCGAATAGGCGCACCGTCGCCACGGAGCAGTCCTGATGTCCCGAATCGGCAGACAACCCGTGCCAGTGCCCGCCGGCGTGAAGGCCACGGTGGGCGACGGCACGGTCCAGATCGCCGGGCCGCTTGGCCAGATCGAGCAGACCATCGCCCCGGGCCTCCGCGTGGTGGTGGACGACGCGAAGAAGGCGGTGCGCGTGGAGCGCACCGCGGACGACCGGCAGACCAAGGCCCTCCACGGCCTGCTGCGGAACCTGATCGCCAACATGATCGCCGGCGTCACAAAGGGCTACGTCCGGGGCATCCAAGTCGTCGGCGTCGGCTACGCCGCCAAGCTCGAGGGCAACGACCTGGTCCTCCAGGTCGGCTACCACAACGACCTGCGCATCCCGGTGCCGAAGGGCCTGAAGCTCGACCCCCCGGAGAGCGGAAACCTCTTCGTCGCGGGCGTCGGCAGCGTGCCCTGCGCCACCGTCCGCATCCGCGGCGTGGACAAGCAGAAGGTCAACGAATTCGCGTCCGAGCTGCGGCGCCTGAAGCCTGCCGAGCCCTATCGCGGCAAAGGCATCCGCTACGAGGGCGAAGAGATTCGGCGGAAGGCCGGCAAGGCCTTTGCCGCCCAGGAGTGACGCAGCGTGAACCGCATGAAGCGAAAGGCCGCCCTTCGCCTCCGGCGCCACCGCCGGGTCCGCCGCAAGGTGGCCGGCACCCCCGAGCGGCCGCGCCTGTGCGTGCGCCGCAGCCTGCGGCACGTCTACGCGCAGGTGGTGGACGACACGAGCGGGCGCACGCTGGCCGCGGCCTCCACCCAGGTTGCCGGCGTCTGCGAGGCGTGCAAGGGGGCCAAGAAGACGGCGGCCGCCGCCCTCGTGGGCAAGGAACTTGCCCGCAGGGCAATCGAGGCCGGCATCCGCCAGGTCGCGTTCGACCGCGGCGGCTACAAGTATCACGGGCGTATCCGCGCCCTGGCCGACGGCGCCCGGGAGGGCGGGCTCCAGTTCTGAGGCGCCAGCCAGAGGCCGCCAGGAGGTAGATAGCCTTGCCAAGAGAGCAGGAACAAGGCGCGGGGCGGGAACTCATCGAGACCGTGCTCAAGGTCTACCGCAGCGCCTCGGTGGTCAAGGGCGGCCGGCGCTTCAGCTTCGCCGCACTCGTCGTCGTGGGCGACGGCCGCGGCCGCGTGGCCATCGGCTACGGCAAGGCCAACGAAGTGCCCTCCGCCGTGGACAAGGCGATGTCCGACGCCAAGAGCCGGCTCACCGCCGTTTCGCTGGCCGGCGACACGATTCCGCACGGGGTGACGGGCGCCTTCGGCTCGTGCCGCGTGCTCCTGCGCCCGGCCGCCCCTGGCACGGGCGTCATCGCCGGCGCGGGCGTCCGCGCCGTCGTCGAGGCCGTCGGCATCAAGAACATCCTCTCGAAGGTCTTCGGCGCCAGGAACCTCAAGAACGTGGTGAAGGCGACGATGCGGGCTCTGATGGCGCTGCGGACCCGCGCCGAGGTCGAGCGCCTTCGTGGGGTGACGATCGAATGAACCTGAACGACGTGAAGGCGATCCCCAGCGGGCGCAAGCCGCGCAAGCGCCGCGGCCGCGGCCACGGCTCGGGCCTGGGCAAGACGGCTGGCCGCGGCACCTCGGGCCAGCGGTGCCGCTCCGGCCGCAAGGGCGCCGGCATCTACGAGGGCGGCCAGATGCCCCTCTTCCGCCGACTCCCCAAGCGCGGCTTCAACAACAAGGCCTTCGCGCGCCGCTACGCTGTGGTCAATCTGGGCGCCCTCAACCGCTTCGAGGACGGGGCCGAGGTGGACCCCGCGGCGCTCGTCGGGGCAGGGCTCGTGACGCGGCTGCTCGACGGGGTGAAGGTGCTCGCGACGGGCGAGCTCCGGCGCCGCCTGACGGTGAAGGCCCACCGCTTCAGCGTGGCGGCGATGGAGAAGATTCAGGCCGCGGGCGGCACGGCCATCGTGCTCTGAGGGAGGACGCGGAGCAGGCCGATGCTACGCACGTTCGCCAACATCTTCCGCGTGCCCGACCTTCGCAAGAAGGTGCTCGTCACCCTCGCCATGGTCGTGATCTTCCGCATCGGCACCTTCGTGCCGCTCCCCGGCGTCAACACCCAGAAGATCAAGGAGGCAGCGGAGAAGCTCCAGGGAGGCGGCGAAGGCAGCGCTGCGGCCCGCGCGCTCAGCCTGGTTGACCTCTTCACGGGCGGCGCCCTGGGCCGCTGCACCGTGTTCGCACTCGGCATCATGCCCTACATCAGCGCCTCGATTATCTTCCAGCTCCTCGCCACCGTCATCAAGCCCCTCGAAGAACTCCAGCGCGAGGGCGAGGCAGGCCGCAAGAAGATCAACCAGTACACCCGCTACGCCACCGTCGCCCTCTGCCTCGTCCAGTCCCTCTTCATGGCCTCCTGGGTCAAGGGCCAGCCGTTCGGCTTCGAGCTGGTTCTCCCGGGGATGCAGGGAGGGCCGTGGTTCACGCTCTCCACCATGCTGGCCCTGACGGCGGGCAGCATGTTCCTCATGTGGCTCGGCGAGACGCTCACGGAGCACGGAGTGGGGAACGGCATCTCGGTGCTGATCATGGCGGGCATCGTGGACCGCATGCCCATGGCCGCCAAGCAGCTCTGGGGCCAGGTGGACTGGGGCCGCCCCTTCACGCCCGAAGGTGGCAGGATGAACGTGATCATGCTGGTTTTCTTCATCGCCATCTACCTCGGCGTCGTCGTCGGCGTCGTCATCATCACCCAGGGCCAGCGCCGCGTCACCGTGCAGCAGGCCAAGCACACCCGCGGCCACCGCGTCTACGGCGGCCAGCGCCACTACATGCCCCTGCGCGTCGGCCAGGCCGGCGTCATCCCCATCATCTTCGCTCAGTCGCTCCTCACGTTCCCCAACATCATCTTCGGCTCCCTCAGCCAGCGCTTCCCAGACGTCGGGTTCCTCGCCACCTTGACCTCCGCCTTCCAGGTCGGCTCCTTCACCTACACGTTCGTCTACGTCCTCCTCATCATCTTCTTCTGCTACTTCTGGACCGCCGTGGTCTTCAACCCGCTCAAGATGGCGGAGGAGATGAAGAACTACGGCCACTTCGTCCCCGGCATCCGCCCTGGCAAGATGACCGCCCAGTACCTCGAGCGGCTGATGACCCGCATCACCCTGGCCGGCTCGGCCTTCCTCGCCTTCATCGCGGTCTTCCCGCAGCTCATACACAGCAGCCTGGACGTGGATGTGAACGTGGCGTACCTCTACGGCGGCACCAGCCTGCTCATCGTCGTGGGCGTGGCCCTCGAGATCGTGCAGAAGATCGAGTCGCACCTCCTCATGCGCCACTACGAGGGGTTCATGAAGCGCGGGCGCATCCACAGCAGGAGTTCGTGGTGAACCTGGTATTCCTTGGACCGCCGGGCGCAGGCAAAGGCACGCAGGCCACGCAGCAGGCCGAGGAGCGCGGCCTGCTCTACATCGCCACGGGCGACGAACTGCGCAAGGCCATTGCCGCGGGCACCCCCCTGGGCCTCGAGGCCAAGGCCTACACGACCACCGGGCGCCTGGTGCCCGACGGGGTGATCATCGGCCTCGTCCGCGAGCTGCTCGGCCAGCCGGGCGCCGAGAAGGGCGTGGTGTTCGACGGCTTCCCGCGCACGGTGGGCCAGGCGGAGGCCCTCGGGCGCCTGCTCGCCGAGCGGGGCGAGGCCCTCGGCGCGGTGCTCTATTTCGATGTGTCGGCGGACGCCGTGGTGCAGCGCCTGTCAGGGCGGCGGGTGTGCCGCCAGTGCGGCGCCACGTTCCACGTGGCGAGCCTCCCCTCGAAGCGGGGCGCCCTGTGCGACCGCTGCGGCGGCGAACTCTACCAGCGCGACGACGACCGCCCCGAGACCATCGCCAACCGCCTCCGCGTCTACCAGGAGCAGACGGCCAGCCTCCTCGACTACTACCGGGAGCAGGGCCTCCTGGTGCGCGTGGCCGCGGACCGCACGATTCCCGAGGTGCGGGACGCAGTGAACGCGGCCATCGCCTCGGCGGCGGGGGCGCGGGGGCAGGGCGGCACGGGTAGCGAACAGAGGCGGGCTTGATCACGCTGAAATCCGAGCGCGAGCTCGAACGCATCCGGGTCGCGGGCCGTGTGGTCGCCGAGGTCCTCGAGCTGGTCCGCTCCCTGGCCAGGCCGGGGGTGACCACGGCGTACCTTGACAAAGAGGCCGAAAAACGGATAATAGAATGCAAGGCTGAGCCGGCCTTCAAGGGCCACGGCGCGTCCGGCAAGCGTCCGCCCTTTCCGGCCAGCCTCTGCACCTCGGTCAACGAGGAAGTCGTCCACGGCATCCCCAGCGAGCGGGTGCTGCTCGATGGGGATTTGCTTAGCGTGGATGTTGGTGCGCGCTGCGCCGGCTACTACGGTGACGCTGCGCTGACCGTGCCGATCGGCAACGTGTCGGCTGGCGCGCGGAAATTGCTCGACGTGTGCCGCGAGGCGCTCTGGCTTGGCATCAAGGCCGTGGGGCCGGGCAGGCGCCTCGCCGACGTCAGCCGCGCCGTGCAGAACCACGTCGAGGGCAACGGCTTCTCCGTCGTCCGCGACCTCGTCGGCCACGGCGTCGGCTCGAGCCTGTGGGAAGAGCCACAGGTGCCGAACTTCTATGACCGGAAGCACCGCGACGTGGTGCTGCGGCCGGGCATGGTGCTGGCTATCGAGCCGATGATCAACGCCGGCGCCTGGCAGGTGAAGACCCTGGCGAACCGCTGGACGGTGGTGAGCCGCGACGGCTCGCCCTCGGCGCACTTCGAGCACACCGTGTGCGTGACCCGCGACGGGGCCGAAGTGCTGACCGTGCTGGGCGCCCGGAAGGGCTAGGCTGCACATGGCCAAGGAACAGGGCATTCGCGTCGAGGCGGTCGTCAAGGAGGCGCTCCCGAACGCCGTCTTCCGGGTGCAGCTCGAGAACGGCCACATCGTGGTCGCCCACGTCTCCGGGAAGATGCGCATGCACTTCATCCGCATCCTCCCGGGCGACCGGGTGACTGTGGAGCTCTCGCCCTACGACCTGAGCAAGGGGCGCATCGTCTACCGCGACTAGCCGCGCGCCGGCGGCGTTGAAGGGTGATGACTCATGAAGGTGCGTTCGTCCGTCCGAAGGGTCTGTGA
The DNA here is from genome assembly GCA_016872855.1 of Planctomycetota bacterium. Classification (GTDB taxonomy): domain Bacteria; phylum Planctomycetota; class PUPC01; order DSUN01; family DSUN01; genus DSUN01. The sequence goes on along the minus strand of VGYV01000025.1, from coordinate 7,829 downwards.
GAACTGCAAGCTGGTGCGTCGCAAGGGCGTGGTGCGAGTGGTCTGCACGAACCCGCGCCACAAGCAGCGGCAGGGCTGACCGCCGCCCCCCAGGCGCATACGGAAAGGAAACCTCGACATGCCGCGAGTTGCTGGCGTGGACATCCCTGGGAACAAGCGCAGCGTCGTCGCGCTCACCTACATTTACGGCCTCGGCCCCACCTCGGCCCGCCGCATCCTCCAGCAGGCCGGCATTGACGAGAACGTGCGGGCCAAGGACCTCTCCGAGGACGAGCTGTCGCGCATCGCGTCCATCGTGGACAAGAGCTATATGGTCGAAGGCGAGCTGCGGCGCATGGTGGCCCAGAACATCACGCGCCTGCGCGACATCGGCTGCTACCGCGGCATCCGCCACCGCGTGGGCCTCCCCGTGCGCGGCCAGCGAACCCGCACCAATGCACGAACGCGCAAAGGCCCCCGCAAGACCGTCGCCGGCAAGAAGAGCGTCAAGGAACAGCGCGGCTGAGCCGCCGCCACCACCATACAGGAGCAGGCATGGGCAAGACGACCCCCGCAGCGAAACCCGCCGCCACCGCCAAGCCGACGCGACGGCGGGTGCGCCGCACCGTCGCACTCGGCGTCGCACACATCAAGGCATCGTTCAACAACACCGTGGTGTCGGTGACCGATCTTAACGGGGACGTCCTGTGCTGGGCGTCCTCCGGCTCGATCGGCTTCAAGGGCTCGCGCAAGAGCACGCCCTTCGCGGCCCAGCGGGCCGCCGAAAACGCCGCTCAGCAGGCCCAGAAGCTCGGCGTCCGACAGGTCGAGGTCAAGGTCAAGGGGCCAGGCTCGGGCCGCGAATCCGCCATCCGCGCCCTCCAGGCCGCAGGACTCGAAATCAAGTCCATCGAGGATGTCACCCCGTTGCCTCACAATGGCTGCCGCCCGCGCAAGAAGCGCCGCGTATGAGCGCGGGTGGCGGCGAGAGGAGTTGCTGCCGTTGGGTAGAGAGACCGGTCCAAAGTGCAGGCAGTGCCGCCGCGAGGGCATGAAGCTCATGCTCAAGGGGCCCCGGTGCGAGACGGCGAAGTGCGCCTTCAACCGGCGCGACTATCCGCCGGGCATGCACGGGTGGCACCGCGGCAAGTTCTCAGCCTATGGGATTCAGCTCCGTGAGAAGCAGAAGCTCAAGCGTTTCTACGGCATCCTCGAGCGCCAGTTCCGGCACTACTTCGAGCAGGCCGACCGCGAGAAGGGGAACACCGGCGCCAACCTCCTGATCGCCCTCGAGCGCCGGCTCGACAACGTGCTCCACCAGCTCGGCATGGCCGCCTCGCGGCAGCAGGCACGGCAGATGATCACGCACGGGCACGTCGAGGTGAACGGCCGGCCCATTACCGCCCCGTCGCATCCCGTGGGGCCGGGCGACGTGATCGCGCCGCGGCGCAACGAGGCGACGAGCAGGCTGGTCGCCAAGGCGCGCGAGGCCGCCAAAGGACGCCCCGTGCCGGCCTGGCTTGAGGTCACTGAGGAGCCCCTTCAGGGCCGCGTCCTCAACCTCCCGAGCCGCGAGGACGTCTCCGCACCCGTCCGCGAACAGCTCATCGTGGAGTTGTGCTCCAAGTAACCCGAGGGGGCCGCGAGGCCCCGCCCCACAACCCGGCGAAGAGGCCGCCTCGGCGGGAACCCGCCGCCGGCGGGCGCCCGCCGGGAGGAGAACCGAATGCGAATCCGCTGGCGAGGTTTCGAGCTGCCCACCCGCGTGGTGTGCGACCGCGAGACGCTGACCGGCTCCTACGGCAAGTTCATTGCCGAGCCCTTCGAGCGAGGCTTCGGGACCACGGTCGGGAACGGCCTCCGCCGCGTGCTGCTCTCCTCCATCGAGGGGGCGGCCATCACCACCGTCCGCATCGAGGGCGTCCAGCACCAGTACTCCACCATCGCGGGCGTCGTCGAGGACGTGACCGACGTCATCCTCAACGTCAAGCAAGTGCGGCTCCGCCTCCACTCCGAGGGGGCCAAAATCCTCAAGATCGAGCGCCGCACGCGCGGCGAGGTCACGGCGGCCGACATCCAGGGCGACCCCGACGTCGAGATCGTCAACCCCGAGCTCCACATCGCCACACTCAACGAGGACGTGCCGTTCATCGTCGAAATGGCCGCGCGGCGCGGCCGGGGCTACGCCACCGCCGAGGAGAACACCAAGCCCGAGCAGGAGATCGGCGCAGTGCCCGTGGACAGCCTCTTCTCCCCCGTGCGGCGCGTGAGCTACCGCGCCGACAACACCCGCGTGGGCCAGAAGACCAACTACGACCGCCTCACGCTCGAGGTCTGGACCGACGGCACGGTGCACCCAGAGACCGCGCTCGTCGAGGCCGCGAGAATCCTCCGCAAGCACCTCGACCCCTTCATCCTCTACTTCGAGATCGGGCGCGAGCTGCCCGCGGAGAAGGAGGACAAGTCGCCCAGGCGCCGCGAGACCCGGCAGATCTCCGATGAACTCAGCCGCAAGCTCGCCATGACCATCGAGGAACTCGACCTCTCCGTCCGCGCCCAGAACTGCCTGGAGTCCGAAAACATCCAGACCGTCCGCGACCTCATCGTGAAGTCCGAGGGCCAGCTCCTCGCTGTCCGCAACCTCGGCAAGACCTCGCTTCAGGACATCAAGACCAAGCTCTCCAACCTTGGCCTCTCGCTCGGCATGAGCCTCGACGCTCTCCCGGCCGCCGAGAGCGAACCCGCGGAGAACGAAAGCTGACCATGAGACATCGAAAAGGCGGAAAACAACTCAGTCGCACCGACGCCCATCGCAAGGCGATGCTCCGCAACCTCGTGTGCAGCCTCTTCCTCACCGAGCCGGAGGAGGGGATGCCGCGCCGCGTCACCACCACCGTCCCCAAGGCCAAGCAGGCCCGCCGCCTAGCCGACAGGGCCGTGACACTCGGCAAGAGGGGCACCCTCCACGCGCGGCGCCAGGCCCTCGCCCTCCTGGCCAACAAGGGCGTCGTCAAGCGCCTCTTCGAGGACGTGGCACCCCTTTACACAGGCCGCAACGGCGGGTATACTCGTATTGTGCGCCTCGCCAAGCACCGCATCGGCGACGGGGCGGACCTTTGCTACCTCGAGCTCGTCTCCGCGGCAGGCCAAAAGCCTGCCGAGCCCGTGGCCCCCAAGGTCACGCAGGAACCGGCGCCCAAGGAGCCGGAGGCGCCCGCCGAGGCGCCGAGCAAGGAGGACGCCGGCGGGTAGCCACGCGGCCCCCAGACCGCTCGGGACCCGCCGCCGACACCTGGTTGGGCGATTAGCTCAGTTGGCTAGAGCGTTAGCTCGACAAGCTAAAGGTCACTGGTTCGAATCCAGTATCGCCCACCACCCACGGCCGGCCGGCTGGCACGTGCCAGCCCGCCGGCCATTCCTCATGTGCCCAGTTAGAGCTTAGGCCGCCATGACCCGCGACGATCACGCCATCCACGACCACTCGGCCCACCTGCCGGTGGACGTGCTGCGCCACACCGCCTCGCACGTCATGGCCCACGCTGTCACGCGCCTATTCCCCGGCACGAAGCTCGCAATCGGCCCGTCCATCCAGGACGGCTTCTACTACGACTTCGAGCTGCCGCGGCCCGTGACCGACGACGACCTCGGGCGCATCGAGGCCGAGATGGCCCGCATCATCCGCGAGGACATCCCGCTCGTCCGCCTCGAAGTCCCACGCGCCGAGGCCCTGCGCCGCACGGAGGCCGCTGCCCAGCCCTACAAAGCCGAACTCATCCGCGAGATTCCCGACGACAGCGTGACCTTCTACGAGCAGGGCGACTTCGCCGACCTGTGCCGCGGTCCACACCTGCCAAGCACTGGCGGCGTCGCCGCCTTCAAGCTCCTCAGCATCGCCGGCGCCTACTGGCGCGGCGACGAACACAACCCCATGCTCACCCGCATCTACGGCACCGCCTACCCCACCCAGGCGGAGCTGGACGAGCATCTCCGCCTCCTCGAAGAGGCCCAGCGCCGCGACCACCGCAAGCTCGGCAAGGACCTCGACCTCTTCAGCCTCCACGACGAAGGCCCAGGCTTCCCACTCTTCCACCCCAAGGGCATGGTCGTCTGGAACGAGCTGATGGCCTTCTGGAGCCAGCTCCACGACCAGCACGGCTACGTCCAGCTTCGCACCCCCATCCTCCTCCGCAAGGCCTGCTGGGAGCAGTCGGGCCACTGGGACCACTACCGCGACAAGATGTACGCCACCGAGATTGACAGCGAGGAGTACGCCGTCAAGCCAATGAACTGCGTCGGGGCCATGCTCTACTATCGCACCCGCCTCCACAGCTACCGCGAGTTCCCTCTCCGCATCGCCGAGGTCGGCATCGTCCATCGCCACGAGAAGTCGGGCGAGCTCCACGGCCTCCTCCGCGTCCGCCAATTCACCCAGGACGACGCCCACATCTTCATGACCCCCGACCAGATCCGCGACGAAGTGCTCGGCGTGATGGGCCTGGTGGACACCGTGTACTCCACCTTCGGCCTGCCCTACCGCCTCGAGCTCTCGACCCGCCCGAAGGACTGCATTGGCACGGCTGAGGCCTGGGAGGCGGCGACGAACGGCCTCCGCGCCGCCCTCGACGCCAAGGGCCTGCCCTACAAGGTGAACGAGGGCGAAGGCGCCTTCTACGGCCCGAAGATCGACTTCCACGTCCGCGACGCCATCGGCCGCACCTGGCAGTGCGCCACGATCCAGCTCGACTTCGCCATGCCCGAGCAGTTCGACCTCACCTACGTCGGCCCCGACAACCAGCGCCACCGGCCCGTGATGATCCACCGCGTGGTCTACGGGGCCATCGAGCGCTTCATCGCCGTCCTCATCGAGCACTTCGCCGGCGCCTTCCCCGTCTGGCTCGCGCCCGAGCAGGTGCGCGTGGCCCCCATCACCGAGGCCCAAGCCGCCTACGCCTCCGACGTGCATCAGGCCCTCACGGCGGCCGGCATCAGGACCACTGTGGACGACCGCAGCGAGAAGATCGGCCACAAGATCCGCGAGGCGACCCTCGAGAAGGTCCCCTACATCGCCGTCCTCGGCCGGCGCGAGGCGGAAAGCCGCACCGTCGCAGTCCGCACGCGGGCTGCGGGGGACACCGGGGCGTTGCCGCTCGGCGCGTTCGTGGACCAGGTGCGCAGGGAAATCGCACTCAAGACGAGATAGGAGGTGGTGTAGCCATTTCCCAGGACGCCAAGATCAACGAGCAGATTCGGAGCCCCCAGATACGCCTCATCGGCCTGGAGGGGGAGCAACTGGGCATCAAGTCGCTCGGCGAAGCGTTGGCCATCGCCCGCGACGCCACCGTGGACCTCGTCGAGGTCGCACCCCAGGCGGTCCCGCCCGTCTGCAAGCTGATGGACTACGGGAAGTTCAAGTACCGCCAGAAGAAGCGCGCGCACCAGGCGAAGGCCCACCATCACCGGGTGCATACCAAGGAGATTCGCCTGCACCCGAAGACGGGCGACCACGACCTGGAGGTGAAGGCCCGCCACGCGCGAAAACTCCTGCTCCTCGGCGACAAGATCCAAGTCAACGTGTTCTTCAAAGGCCGCGAGATGGCGCACCGGGAGCTCGGACGTGACGTCCTGGCCAAGTTCGCGGCCTTCCTCCAGGACGTCGTGAAGATCGAACGCGACGCCCAGATCGAGGGCCGCCGCATGACGATGGTGCTCGCGCCGAAGTAGCCTCCGCCGTTGCGGCCTGTACGCGCTTTGCGCGCGGCCGCCTTATAAGGAAACAGGGACATGCCAAAGCAGAAGACCCACAAGGGCCTCAAGGCGCGCGTGCGGGTCACGCGCAGGGGCAAGCTCGTCCGCCGGAAGTCCGGCAAGAGCCACCTGATGAGCGCCAAGACCTCGAAGCGGCGCCGCGCCCTCCGGCGGCCGACCGGCGTGGACGGCCGAATCGCCAAGACCCTCACCCGCGCCCTTGCCGGCGGCTAGAGCCGCCCAGGAGAATTGCCATGCCCAGAGTCACCCTGTCGCCGAGGCGTCGCCGGCGGCACAAGCGCATCCTCAAGGCCGCCAGCGGCTACTGGGGCGGCCGCTCGCGCCTCTACCGCTTCGCAAAGGCAGCCGTCACTAGGTCACTCGCCTACGCCTACCGCGACCGGCGCGACCGCAAGCGCGAGTTCCGTGCCCTCTGGATCGTCCGCCTCAACGCCGCCTGCCGCCAGCGGGGCCTCGCCTACAACCACTTCATCCACGGCCTCGCCAAGGCCGGCGTGGCACTCAACCGCAAGATGCTGTCCGAAATCGCCATCGCCGATGCCCCGGGCTTCGACCGCCTGGTCGCCCTGGCTCGCGGCGGCGCCCAGTAGCAGGAGTCTCCCGAGGGCAGGCCCGTGCAGGACGCGGTGCGACAGGCACGCGACGAGGCGCTCGCCCGCATCGGGCGGGCGGAGATGCTGGACGAATTGGAGCAGGCCCGAAGCGCCTGCCTCGGGCGGAGCGGCGCGCTCAAGGCCCTCATGCAGAAGCTCGGAACCCTGCCGCCGGAGGAGCGCCGCGCCGCCGGCCAACTGCTCAACGAGGCCAAGGCCGCCATCGAGGAGGCCCTCGCCGCCCGCCGCGAGGCCATTGGGGCTGGCCAGGTGCGGGCCACCAGGGCCACCCTCGACATCAGCGTCCCGGGCAAGTGCCGCCCCATCGGCCACGAGCACCCGCTCCGCCAGGCCGAGGCCGAGCTCCGCGAGGTCTTCGCACGCCTCGGCTTCGAAGCCGTCGAGGGGCCAGAGGTCGAGCTGGCCTACTACAACTTCGAGGCCCTCAACATCCCCGCCGAGCACCCCTCGCACGACAGCTTCGACACCTTCTACGTCGAGGGCGACGTTCTCCTCCGCTCCCACACCTCGCCCGTCCAGATTCGCGTGATGGAGCAGCGGAAGCCCCCCATCCGCGTCGTCGTGCCAGGCCGCGTCTTCCGCCCCGACACGCCCGACGCCACCCACTCGCCCGTCTTCCACCAGATCGAGGGCCTTGTGGTCGGGGAGGACGTGACGTTTGCCGACCTCAAGGCCGTCCTGGCGATGGCCATGCGCGAGCTCTTCGGCCCCGACACCCAGACCCGCTTCCGCCCATCCTTCTTCCCCTTCACGGAGCCGAGCGCGGAGGTGGACGTCTACTGCGAGATTGGCGGGCAGCGCCGCTGGCTCGAACTCCTCGGCGCAGGCATGGTCCACCCCAAGGTCTTCGAGGCCGTCGGCTACGACCCCGAGCGCTACACAGGCTTCGCCTTCGGCATGGGCATTGACCGCGTGGCCATGCTCAAGTACGGCATCACGGACATTCGGCTGCTCCTCGAGAACGACGTGCGGTTCCTCGACCAGTTCTGACGCCCACGCGCGGCCGCGGAGTCTCCACACTAAATGGCTTTCAGCGATTCGGCGGCGCCGGGAGTGGCTCCAAGACTGCCTGAAGGCAGGACTCCGAACCAGGCCACCCACCCGTTAGGAGTCCTGCCTTTAGGCAGTCTTCGCGCCAGCGAGCCGAATCGCTGAAAGCCATCCAGGCGGCAGGCCATGCTAGAGTGCAGGCGCGAAATCCTCCCCAACGGCGTGCGGGTCCTGTGCGTCCGCATGCCCAGCTTCCACTCGGCCATCGCCATCGCCTACCTCCGCATGGGACCCCGCTTCGAGACGCCCGACGAGAACGGCCTCTCCCACTTCGCCGAGCACCTGCTCTTCAAAGGCACCGAGCGCTTCCCCCACCCAGAGGCCCTGTCGGCGGCAATGGACGCCCACGGCATCGAGCTGAACGGCGCCACGCTGCCCGAGCACACCGAGGTCATGGCCGGCTCGCACACCCGCCACTTC